>DAHXOM010000087.1 GCA_027364825.1 bacterium
CCAAAAATCTAACAGTCAAAGATATCAAGAAAAGGGTTTCCGAGATATTCATAGACGAACTTAAGCTCGAAGACGTAACACCGGAGACACTGGACACGGAAATGCACCTGATGGAAGAACTGGGCATAGACAGTATGGATCTCATAACCGTCGTGCTGGTCCTGAAGGGTGAATTTGCAGTTAACATAGAGGAGGCGGATTATCCCAGGCTTACCAATATCCGGCTTATCTCTGAGTATATTAAGGAGAAAATGGAACATGGAAGAATCGCGGACCGTAAAATTGCCAACTGAAAAATTACCCATTACAAATTTAATCGATGAACTCAAGAGGAAGGTTCTGAGCATCCTCAATATTAATGATATCCGTCCGGATGACATAGATAATAATTCTCCTCTGGTGGGAAATGAATTGGGTATGGATTCTATTGACATACTGGAACTGGTTACCGTCATTGAACATGATTATGGCGTAAGGATCGATAATAAGGAATTAGGTCAGAAGGTATTTGTTTCGTTTACCTCTCTGGCACAGTATATATCCGACAACAAGACCATTTAATGTGCCCCTAATGGCATCCGAGGGCATTTTCATCACAGGCCTTGGTATCATCAGTCCGCTGGGAAGGGGACGTCTTTCAACGGTGCGGGCGCTAAAAACGCCGGTTTCCGGTATTCATATCATAAATCCTTTTCAGGTCTCTCCGGATCAGCTTGTACCCGTTGCCGATGTCTCTACGCCTTTTGAATCGGAAGATGGTGTCCCGCGGACACATGCACTAGCCCTTGCTGCAGCTCGTGATGCAATGGATGGTCATAAATACGCACCGGACGCTATTGTCATCGGGACGACGACCGGGGGTATGGCAAAAAGCGAACTCCTTCTTCGCTCAAAGGCGGTGTCTCCGAAAGATTATGTTTACCATGGTGCAGGGACTGTTGCCGAATATCTGGCAGAGCATGTATCCTGCAGCGGACCGGTGTTTACCATACCGACCGCATGTTCCAGCGGGACAGTCGCTATCAAAATTGCCCTGGAGTTGATACGTCACGGGAAGGCGAAGAGGGTACTCGCCGGAGGTGCCGATGCTCTGTGCATGTTTACCTATTTCGGTTTCTTTTCGCTGCAGCTTCTGGACGCAAAAGGTGCACGCCCCCTGGACAGGGACAGGGCAGGCATATCCCTCGGTGAAGGTGCGGCCATGCTCCTCCTCGAAGCAGCACAGAATCCACCGCCGGGCTCCCTTGCGCAGGTCCTGGGCGGAGGTATTTCCTGCGATGCGTATCACCCGACAGCACCCCACCCCACCGGTGACGGCGCACTCAAGGCAATGCGGGGCGCAGTCCTGGACGCAGGCATACAGAATGCCGATATCGGCTATATAAACCTTCACGGAACGGCAACAAGGGACAACGATGCTTCAGAGGCCATGGCCATCAGGACAATGTTCGGCGAAAATATTCCGCCCCTGTCCTCGACCAAAGGCATGACCGGTCATTCCCTCGGTGCGGCCGGTGCGGTCGAGTGCGCACTGTGTTCTTTGTCCGTAGCAGAGGGCATATTGCCGGCCAATACCGGATGCACAAACCTCGATCCTGCGCTCGGCATATCCCCGCTCCTGCAGCCGGAAAACCGCCCCGTTAAGACCTCCCTGTCAAACTCTTTCGGCTTTGGCGGTAATAATGCAGCGGTTGTAATCGGGTCTGTTGACCTGCGGCCGGCCGACCGTAGTGAGGCACATACCCGGAGCCTGAAGGTTACCGGGTTGGCCTGTCTGACCGGTGCCGGGGGACTGGATGCATCCTATCAGAAATTCTCACAGGGCAACTCTATCGCCGGCACCTTAAGCAGCGATGTGATCTCCGGAGATCTCCCCACGCGGCAGGTCCGCCGACTCAAACGGATTCCACGGATGGCACTCGCCCTTGCTGCCGCAACCCATAAGGACACGGGCGGACAAATCAGGCCGTCATCGATATTTTTTGGAACAGGATTGGGACCGTTGTCCGAAACATACGATTTTCTTACAAAACTTTTTGAGTCAGATATGAAATTTTCCAGCCCGACCGATTTCATCAATTCCGTACACAATGCACCGGCAGGTCAGGTAGCAATGGAATTCAAGTCCACCGGTGCCAACATTACGACAACGGGCGGTGATTATTCTTTCGAGCAGGCCCTCTGGATCGCAAGCCTTTTGTCATCCGAGGACGAAGACATCCTGCTGTTCGGGGCAGACGAAATGCACAGGGAATTGTCCCCTCTTTTTGATCCGTCTGCAGTCCGGGACGCAACGCCTTCCGACGGAGGCGGTGCGATCATGGCAAAGGCAACGACCAGACCGGAAGGACCAACGGTAACACCGCTTTACTACGGCATGGCACAAAAGGATGCAGGACCCGCAATCATGAACGGCCTGAAGCTCACCGGCGACATCAATGAACACTACGGTGCTGTCTTCGCAGGGATCCCCCTGGGCTATGAAGACCAGGCAAGAAAACAGCTGACAAGTTTTCTTTCCCATTCCGGCTTTCGCGGACCTGTTATCGACTACAGGAAGTATACGGGACAAT
>DAHXOM010000089.1 GCA_027364825.1 bacterium
GTTGTCCATACCAAGCGCGCTCTTTGCTGCCTCTGCCACGATTACTTTGTATGACTCACCGTTTATCATGATCTGCCATCTGCCTTCATGAACGTAGGCACCCTTTTCATCTTTCCATATGGGCAATCCCCATTTCTCAAACAGGTGGACCGTGGAATCGACGTGCCGTGCTATATCATACACAAGGTCTTCTCTCACAGTTCCCATCTGGTCGTTTCTCACATACTTAACAAAATCCTCGGGCGTGTTTGCGCCGTCCTTAATGCCGATGTACGTGTTAATTGCAGAAAGACCCATTGCAACCGCACCGCTTCTCTCCATGGCTGCCTTATCGACAAGGGTTACTTTTAAACCGTTTTTCTTTGCCCAGTAGGATGCTTCAACAGCAGCACCACATGCTGCCATACCGCCGCCTACTATCAAAAAATCCGTATTTACTTCTATTGTTTCAAAATTATCCATACTTCCTCCTTACTTCTTTGGTACTGAAAGTTGAGCTAATCCTAATGAGTCCGGCTCTGTTACCAGCAATGGGCTCTTGAGATCATCCGAACCCGGCTTGAAATCAGCATACGGCTTAACTTCGCCTTCTACTGTTGTTCTTATCGGGAACTTAAACCTCTTGATCGTTCCGTTACGGAATTTTACAGTCCACATAATATCCTGCGATCCTCTCATGGGTGTTACACTGGCACCAAGGGGCATGAAATCCGCATAACCTCTCACGTCAATTGCCTGCTGAGGGCATATCTTTACACATGAATAACATTCCCAGCACATTTCCGGCTCTCTGTTGAAAGCCTTCATCTTTTGCTTGTCCAATACCATAAGATCGTTCGGGCATATGTATTGGCATGCTGTTCTTTGAAGCGCCTTACAACCATCACATTTTTCCGTTATTACATAACTTGGCATAAATTAACCTCCTTTTATTTTTTATCCTGTTTTATTTTTTTGCGTCCATGCCTATACCTTCGGAAGCCGCATGGGTCTTGATCTCAACCTTGTGTTCGAGGTGTGCATAGTAGTCCTTTAAGACCTCCAGAACCTCCGGCCTGCTGAAATCCTCAGATACGGGCTTGCCTTCCGACAATGATTTGCGAAGTGCAGTCCCGCTCAGCAAAAGCCTGTCTTCTTTACCATGGGGGCATGTCCTTGTTGAAGCCATACCTCGGCATTTGGAACAATAGAATGTCCAGTCAATCTTGAATGGCTTTAATTCAAGAGCATCTTTCGGTATCTCATCAAATATCTTATGGGCATCAAAAGGACCGTAATAACTGCCGACGCCTGCGTGATCCCTTCCGACTATTAAATGGGTACATCCGAAGTTCTGCCTGAACACTCCATGCAGTAAAGCTTCACGCGGTCCGGCATATCTCATTTCCATCGGGTATCCGCCCATGAGAACGGTGTTTTTAACAAAATATTTATCTACGAGAATATTTATACATTTTGTCCTTACGTCTGCCGGTATATCGCCTTCTTTCAGTTTTCCAACAAGCTGATGAATAAATACGCCGTCAACAACCTCAATCGCAATTTTCGCAAGATATTCATGCGATCGGTGCATCGGGTTTCTTAGTTGAAGCGCTGCTATGGTGCGCCATCCTTTTTCTTCAAAGATTTTGCGGCTTTCTGCAGGTCTCATATAGATATCGCCAAATTGCTTTGGATAATAGCTTTCGCTCAATACCTTTACCGGTCCTGCAAGGTTTATATCTGCCTGAGACATTACCTTCGCAACGCCAGGATGCTCCATATCATTTGTTTTGAAAACCTCTTTGCACTCATGAGCTTTATCAATGGAGTACTTTTCTGTTATCTTCATTGTACCCATAATCTCGGAGGTTTCATCATCAACAAGTGCAACCTCAGAACCGTTTTTCAAGCCATCTGCTACAGACTTTGTTGCTGAAAGAGTTATAGGAATAGGCCAGAATAAACCGTTTTTCATCTTATATTCTGCACAGATACCTTTCCAATCATCATATCCCATAAATCCTTCAAGGGGTGTAAATGCCCCAATTCCAAGCATGATAAGATCTGATGTTTCCCTGCTCGTCATTTTAACCTTCGGTAAGCTTTGAGCTTTTTTGAGCTCCTCCTCCCGTGCCTTTCCTTCCAGCAGAAGGGGCTTTAAAACCTTAGAACCATGCGGTGAAATCAATTGTCCCATCTTTTGCCTCCTTTCCTTTATTAATTATGTATACAATATACAATATATTTATTTCGTGTCAAGTAAATTCTTGTTTTGTGTGCAAGACAAAAAATATATTAATGAAGACGCTGCCAAAAACAGACTTCGTGTTCTATCAACTGAGCCAGGTATATCCAAACATACCGCATTCCATGTAGTTG
>DAHXOM010000093.1 GCA_027364825.1 bacterium
TATTCATCGTGTGCTGCGAAAGGCCGTCAACAGCCCATGCCGATTCGGCAATACCCTCAGAAAGGCTCGGGTGCGCGAAGACGGTCCTTCTCAGTTCGTCAACCGTCATCTCGCCGGCAATACCTCCGGCAAATACGGAAATGAGTTCATACGCGGACTCTCCCGCAATGGAAGCTCCGAGCACAAGCCCGTACCTCTTGTCCGCTATAATTTTTATAAAACCCGAAGGCTCCCCATGAACGAGCGCCATGGGACTATTGGCCAGATCGAAGACCCCGACCTTTACGTCCCTGCCTGCTTTCTGTGCCGATTTTTCATCCATGCCGACCATGGCGACCGGGGGTTTCGAATAAACGACCGACGGTACGAGTGCCGGCTCAAAGAGCTTCTGTGCACCGAGCATATTCTCGACCGCTATCATGCCCTGGTGGAATGCAGCATGCGCAAGGAGTTTTAGACCGTTAACATCCCCTGCGGCATAGATGTTGTCCACGCTGGTACGCATGGCCATGTTTACATCGATCCAGCCTTTCGAGGTTGACACACCGATGCCATCCAACCCGAGCCCCGCAGTATTCGGCTTTCTTCCCGTGACAACAAATACCCTGTCGGTATCCAGTGCTGCGGTGTCACCTGCATGACTTCCGGAAGAAGGCTGAAGTCCGAGTTTAATACCTTTCGCTGATGATGATAGCGCCGTTGCTTTATGGGAAAGGATGATATCTATACCCATGCCTTCCATGATATTTTTTGCATAGGAACTGATGTCCGGATCCATAAACGGCAGGAGCCTGTCCATAAATTCCACGATAACGACCTTCTTTGTCCCGAACGACTTGAGTATGGTTGCGTATTCGATGCCGATGGCCCCGCCTCCTATGATGGCGGCACTTTCAGGTACACTTTGCATGGTAAAAATGCCGTCGCTCGAAAGGACCCCGTCCAGATGAATGCCCTCAATATCGGGTATCGAAGGGGTTGATCCGGATGCAACAAGAACAAACCTCGCACGAACGGTCTGTTTGTCATTTATTTTCAAGGTGTACCGGTCGATAAATTGAGCTTTGCCTTTTATGATATCGACCTTGTTTGAATCAAGCAGGGCCTTTATGCCCGCCCTTATATAAACCACGACATCGTTCATCCTTGAAATGGCTGATTTGAGGTTAAGCTTATAGTTTATATCAAGACCCATATCTGTCCATTTCCCGGATGACAGTATCGGTGATGCGACCTCAAGCAATGATTTGGTCGGTATACATCCCCGGTTCGTACACACACCGCCGAGTTCATCCATTTCAATGACAGCGGTCTTCGCACCAAGCTGGGCAGCCCGTATGCCTGCCAGGTATCCGGCAGGTCCTCCTCCGATTATGCAGATATCATAATCCATACCTATGCTCCCAGTACGATATAAGGATTTTCAATGTACTGTTTTATGGTCAGCAGGCACTGCGCAGCCGGTGCACCGTCTATAATGCGGTGATCGAACGTAAGGCTGAGTACCATCGCTGAGGCAACCTCTATCCTGTCATCTATGACCATCGGTTTTTTAAGGATCCTGCCGATGCCGAGGGTTGCGGACTGCGGAGGGTTGATAATAGGTGTAAACATATCGATGCCGAAAGCACCGAGGTTGGTAAGCGTAAAAGTGCCCCTCGACAGTTCCTCGAACGTAAGCCTGCCGGTCTTTGCCCTTTCAATAAGGTCCTTTGATTCCCTGGAGATCTGCACAATGCTCTTCCTGTCGGCATCCGTAATAGCAGGGACGATCAGTCCGCCTTCAATGGCAACACCGATACCCATATTCACGACATGGTAAACCCTGATCCCGTTTTCCTCGAGAGAGGCATTTGCCAGGGGATGCTTTCTGAGAGCCATGGCGACGAGTTTTACCAGTATATCGTTTATCGTTACCTTGTCCGACGGATAGGTGAGAGCCATTGCATTCTTGAGCTTCAGCAATTCTTCTGCCACGACCTCCATACCGAGTGTTACCGGTGCAACCGTCCTTGCGCTGTAACTCATCCTTTCGGCAACGGCATTTCTTATATCCGTGAGCGGCAGTAAGGTTGACTGCGCATCACCTCCTGCTTGGGCCGGAGCTGCTGACGATTGATACAGGTTGATGACGTCCTGTGCGTATATCTTCCTGTCGCCGGTCGATTGTGTCACCTGCTGCATTTCTATGCCGTGTTCCTGTGCGAGTTTTTTCGCATACGGCGTTGCGGGTAGAGGAGGAGCTTCCGTAGGCCTGCTCTTTACCTCCTCCGGCTTGAAGTTCATGATGTCCGATTCCGTGATCCGTCCGCCGGGTCCTGTGCCTCTTACCCTCGCGAGGTCTATACCTTTTTCCTTTGCAAGCCTTTTTGCAGCAGGACTCGCTTTGACCTCACTGCCCGGGAGTGTCTCTGCAGGGCCAGCCTTCAGACCTGCTTCTGCGTCATTCCGGGCAGCGGGAAGGTCCATGCCCTTTTTATCGATCTCATAGACCGGAGGTTTTATATCGGGCAGGGGTTCATCCTTTTCTCCCATAAGCCCTACAATACCGGACACCGGGACAACAGCACCGGGCTGCGCATAGATAATCCTTAAATATCCCGTAGCCTTTGCCTCAACGTCTATGGTGACCTTCTCCGTAGAGATCTGGAACAGCGGTTCGCCTTCCCGTACAGGATCACCCGGTTGTTTATACCATTTGATGATCTTTCCCTTTTTCATAACAAGCCCGAGCTTGGGCATCAAAACGTTTGAGATCATGCGGTCACCTCTCTATCAATTCGTCAGAATAATGAAATAATTCTCTTGTATCGGTGGATTGCTTCGCGGCATCACCATGCCGCCCGCAATGACACCATCGGAAAACACCCATCATATCCGTCATCCGAGCATCTGTTTTACTGCTGCGGCTATACTGTCCTCGGTCGGGTACATTGCTTCTTCAAGAACAGGAGAAAACGGTATGGGACAATCCATTCCACCCAGCCTTTTGATCGGCGCATCAAGATAATCGAGTGCCTCTTCAGCCACCCGTGCAGCAATCTCGGCACCGATACCGCCTGTCCTTGCACCTTCCTCGACAGTCATAAGCCTTTTTGTTTTTTTAAGCGAATTTATTATTGTTTCCATGTCCAGAGGATTCAGGGTCATGGGATCGACAACCTCTACTTCTATACCTTCACCTGCAAGCATATCCGCAGCCATTAAAGCCTTCTTGACCATTGCAAGCACAGCCACGATCGTTATATCCTTACCTTTTCTCTTAACATCAGCCTTACCAAACGGTATGGTATAGTCACCGTCAGGGACATCACCACCTTCGTAGTACAGCATCTTATGTTCGAAAAACAGCACAGGATCATCGCTCCGTATGGCTGTTTTCAACAATCCTTTCATATCGTACGGTGTAGAAGGTACTGCGATCCTTATTCCCGGTATATGCATGAACAGTGCTTCCGGGCTCTGGGAGTGCTGTGCACCCGCAGACAAGCCGGCACCGGACGGTGTCCTGATAACCATGGGGACCTTTGCCTGGCCGCCGGTCATGAACCTTGCCTTTGCCATGGTGTTGACGATCGGGTCCATTGCATCCATAAGGAAATCCGCAAACATGATCTCTGCAACAGGTCTCATGCCGGTCAGGGCCGCGCCAATGGCGGCTCCGACAATCGCGTTCTCGCTTATGGGCGTATTCCGTACCCGCTCGGCTCCGAATTCTTCGATAAGCCCGTCGGTAACGCCGAATGTCGCCTGCTCAAGGTCCTCACCGAGCAAAAACACGGATTTGTCTCTTCTCATTTCTTCTATCAAAGCATAGCGTATTGCATCTTTCCCGGTTATTAATTTCATCTCTGCCATAATTACCTCCTCTTACTCATGAGTTTTAAATTTGACAGACTGTTGAAAACAGCCCTGCACGTCATTGCGAGGAATGAAATGACGAAGCAATCCCTCTATAAAGCTAGATTGCTTCACTTCATTCGCAATGACGACAATCCGAGTTTTCCCACAGCCTTTTGAATCTTGAATTTCTTTCGTCATATCGAATCTTGAATCTTGAATTTTGAGTCTTGAATTTCTTCTATACTTTGTCATATTGAATCTTGAGTTTTGAGTCTTGAATTTCTTCTATACATACACATTTGCCGTAAGGTTTAATGGATCGGGTGTCGGGCTCTGTGCTGCAAATTTAACGGCATCTTCTATCTCCTTCAGAATTTTATGTTCAATGGGATCGATTTCCGTGCCCTTGACCTTAAATTCCTTCAAGAGTTTTGCTTTAAAGAGCTTTAGAGGGTCGCGTTTTTCCATCCAGTCCTCGACCTCTTCCCTGGTCCTGTATGTTTCAGGGTCGCCGATATGATGACCATGGAACCTATATGTCTTTGCTTCAATAAGCGATGGGCCCTTACCGTCCCGTGCCCTTTTAACAGCCTCTGTTACTGCATCATAAACAGCCAGGACATCCTGGCCGTCGACGATGACACCCGGCATATCGTAGGCCTTGGCCCTGACAGCTATGTCCTTAATCTTCATATGCTTTGCCAGCGGCGTTGCCTCGCCGTATAGATTATTCTCACAGATAAATATATTCGGCAGCGCCCATAAAGAAGCAAGGTTCATTGCTTCATGAAACTTGCCCTGATTTGTAGCGCCGTCTCCGAAGAATGTCAGGACAACCTTATTATTATGCTGAAGCTTGGCTGACAGGGCAGCACCGTTTGCAACGATAATCCCTGCGGCAACAATGCCGTTCGCGCCAAGACTCCCGACACTCATTTCCGTGATATGGAGGCATCCGCCCCTGCCCTTGCAGCTCCCTGTTTCTCTTGCAAACAATTCCGCCATCATGCGATCCGTTCTTCCACCCTTTGCTATAAGGTTGGCATGCCCTCTGTGTGTGGAGCCTATGTTGTCATCGGGTTTTAGGGCGGCACAGGCACCTGCGGAAACAGCTTCCTGACCGGAGCCGAGGTGAATAAACCCCGGTATATTGCCGTCTTCGAACTGCCTTTTTACCTCTTCCTCAAACGTCCTTATCCTGAACATGGTCTCATAAAGACCAAGTAAAAAACCTTTTTCCACGATACCTCCTTTAAAAGCCGATTAATCCTGCTTCCTATTCGTATCAGTCTACAACTCTTTAACTCCGTAACTACTGAACTCTTAAACTTTTCACTCCGGCAATCCCTTTGCCTTCAGATAATCCTTATATAACTTTATACCTCTCGGCTGGAGCGATGTTAATTTCATGACGCTCGCGATGTTGCCCTCTGTTTTGATCTTCCTCATTGAAAATGCCCAGACAACATTGAGTTTACCTATATAAAGGTTATGGAACACATCGATGTTCAGTTTCAAAGCTGCCTGCGGTTTTTCGGGATAGCCCTTGGTGATAACAACATCCGTGCCGGAGGTGCAGTTGATTGTATACCCAAGCCCGAGATCTATTATCTGCACACCAATAATCATGTTCAGATTCTTCCATCCTTCAAACAAAGCAGGGTCCGTCTTTGTACTCAAAAGGTACTCATAGAGAAACTCGTCCGCCTTTTGTTTATCGCTTGTATACGGGAATGCCATAC
>DAHXOM010000095.1 GCA_027364825.1 bacterium
GTATGGCAGCATGTGGTGCTGCTGTTGAAGCATCCTACTGGGCAAAGAAAAACGGTTTAAAAGTAACCCTTGTCGATAAGGCAGCCATGGAGAGAAGCGGTGCGGTTGCAATGGGTCTTTCTGCAATTAACACATACATCGGTATTAAGGATGGCGCAAACACACCCGAGGATTTTGTTAAGTATGTTAGGAACGACCAGATGGGAACTGTGAGAGAAGATCTCATATATGATATAGCACGGCACGTCGATTCTACGGTCCACCTGTTTGAGAAATGGGGATTGCCTATATGGAAAGATGAAAAGGGTGCCTACGTTCATGAAGGCAGATGGCAGATCATGATAAACGGTGAGTCATACAAAGTAATCGTGGCAGAGGCAGCAAAGAGCGCGCTTGGTATGGACAACATCTATGAAAGGGTATTCATCGTGAACCTTCTTGTTGATGAAAAGAACCCCAATAAGATAGCAGGCGCAGTCGGATTCAGCGTAAGAGAGAACAAATTCTATGTATTCAAGGCCAAGGCAGTTATCGTCGCAGCAGGTGGTGCAGTCCACATATTCAGGCCAAGATCAACAGGTGAAGGCTTCGGCAGGGCATGGTACCCGCCATGGAACTCAGGTTCAAGCTACGCAACGATGCTTCAGGCAGGTGCAGAAATGACGCAGATGGAAAGCAGATTTATACCTACAAGATTCAAGGACGGCTATGGTCCTGTAGGCGCATGGTTCCTGCTCTTTAAGTCAAGGGCAACAAACGCGTTCGGTGAGGATTACTTGCAAACACAGGCTGAAGAGATCAAGAAATGGGAGCCTTATGCAAGTGCAAAGCCGGTACCAACACCCCTTCGTAACCATCAGATGATCAAAGAGCTCAGGGAAGGCAGAGGACCGGTTTACATGAGAACAGAAGAGGCTATAAAGAAGATTACCGATACCACACCGGGTACGGATAAAGACAAGAAGAAGAGGCTGAAAGAACTTGACGCAGAGGCATGGGAAGATTTCCTTGACATGACCATAACCCAGGCAGGCCTATGGGCATCGATGAATATCTCACCGGAGGAAAAGCCTTCGGAGATTATGCCTTCAGAGCCGTACTTTATTGGTTCGCATGCTTCATGCGCAGGCGCATGGGTAAGCGGCCCTGCAGATATTGGACCAAAAGAATACAATTGGGGCTACAACAGAATGAGTACCGTAGAAGGACTGTTTACCGCAGGCGACGGTGTAGGCGGGAACGCCCACAAATTCTCGTCCGGATCATGCACAGAAGGCAGGATTGCAGGTAAAGAAGCAATAAGATACATAAAGGATCACCCCGAGGCTCCGAGTGTAGATCCGAAGAAGATAGAGACATTGAAAGAAAGAACATACAAACCATTAAAGACGTTTGAACAGTTCAAGAATATATCAAGCGATTCGAACATCAATCCGAACTATATCAAGCCAAAGATGTTCTTATTCAGACTGAACAAGATTATGGACGAGTATGTTGGTGGAACATCAACATGGTATACAACCAACAAACCAATGCTCGAAAGAGGGCTTGAATTGCTTACCATGCTCAAAGAGGACGCTGAAAAGCTTGGAGCAGAAAACCTGCATGAGCTTATGAGGGCATGGGAGAACTACCACAGGCTGTGGACAGCAGAGGTTCATCTGAGACATGTAATGTTCAGAGAAAAGACAAGATATCCGGGTTACCTGTACAGATCGGATTTCCCCAAGATTGATGAAGTAAACTGGAAGGTATTTGTTAACTCACGGTGGGATCCGCAGACAGGAAACTGGCAGATGATGAAGAAACCGGTAGTAAAGATAATACAGTAAACAATCCCAGCGCAGGGGCGGTACATACGCCCCTGCGTCTTTTAAAAAATAGCAGGTGCGTATGGCAATAACAAACGACAATAAAAGTGTGTGTATAATTGGTGGTGGGATCAGCGGAATGACAACGGCCATAGAAGCAGCAGAAGTAGGTTATGAAGTATACCTCATAGAGAAGGCCCCGTCTCTTGGCGGCAGAGTGGTACAGATGAACCAGTATTTCCCTAAGCTTTGTCCTCCGCAATGCGGTGTTGAAATAAATTACAAGAGAATCAGAGTAAATCCAAAGATACGATACTTTACCCTTGCAGAGGTTGAAAAGGTTTCAGGAACGCCGGGCAATTATGACGTAACGATACGTTTGAACCCCCGTTATGTTAATGACAAATGCACGGCATGCAACAAATGTGTTGAGGTGTGCCCTGTTGAGAGACCAAGCGATTACAACTACGATATGGATAAGACAAAGGCTATTTACCTTGCACACGAGATGGCCTTCCCGATGAAGTATGTAATCGATGATAAGGTTTGTCTAAAAGAGCAGTGTGCAAAATGTGTGTCTGCGTGTAAGTACGATGCAATTGAATTATCCATGAAACCAAAGACATTTAACATCAATGTTGGTTCGGTTGTTTTAGCAACAGGATGGTCGCCCTATAATGCAACAAAAATTGATAATCTTAAGTATGGAATTTATAAAAATGTTATAAGAAATGTAGAGATGGAAAGACTTGCTGCTCCCAATGGACCCACAAAGGGCAAGATACTAAGGCCATCGGACAAAAAAGAGATCAAGAGCATAGCCTTTGTGCAGTGCGCAGGTTCAAGGGATGAAAATCATCTCGCGTATTGTTCGTCGATTTGCTGCCTCGCCTCGATGAAACAGGCAACGTATGTAAGAAGCCAGTATCCGGATGCCGATGTTTATATATTTTATATTGATATAAGGGCAACGGGCAGGTTTGAGGACTTCTATGTAAAGGTTCAAGCGGATAATAAAATATCCTTTATAAAAGGCAAGGTCGCAAAAATTACAGAAGATGCTGTTACAAAGTCGCTTACCGTTGTGGCAGAGGACATCCTTTCAGGAAAGAAGATCTATAAAACAGTTGATATGGTTGTACTGGCAACAGGTATGGTGCCCAACGGCATAAAGGCATCCATGCCCGCGGACATTGTTTATGATGAGTTTGGCTTTGTGGTTCCGGACCTTCAGTCGCCTGGAATATATGCAGCGGGCTGTACAAAGAAACCATCGGATGTTGCAAGCTGTATTCAGGACGCAACCGGGACTGCTCTGAAAGCCATTCAAATATTTGTTTAGGCATGTGGTTAGGCAATTGGGAGGAATAAGCCGTGGATAAAAAATTAGGTGTATATATATGTTCGGGCTGTGATATCGGTGATTCGGTTGATGTAGATAAACTTCTCACCGTTGCAAAAGAAGAGCAAAAAATACCGATCTGCATAAAACATGCAAACCTGTGCAATGCGGAAGGCGTAGAACTTATAAAAAAGGATATTAAAGAACAGGGTGTAAACTCGGTTATCGTTGCTGCCTGTTCTCCAAGGGTTCACTTTGATACATTCTCATTTGATCCATCCTCCATCTATGTAGAACGGGTTAACCTCAGGGAACACGTTGCCTGGTCACATGTTCCCAAGGAAGAAGATACCCAGATGCTTGCAGAAGACTACATAAGAATGGGTATTACAAAGGCAAAGAAAGCAAATCCACCGAAGCCGTATATAGAAACTATTAACAAGACACTCCTTGTTATTGGTGGAGGCATAAGCGGAATGACATCGGCTATGGAGGCTACGAAGGCAGGATACAAGGTAATACTTGTGGAAAAGGCCCCCGTACTCGGCGGTTGGATGCGAAGATGGTACAAGCAGCTTCCGCAAAGGCCTCCGTATAAAGAACTTCAGGATGTTGATATAGAAAATACGATCAATGAAGTAAAAAAGCATCCCGACATTAAACTTTTCACCTCCGCTGAGATAGAGAATATATCCGGACAGCCAGGAATGTTTGATGTTTCAATAAAACAAGACGGTAAAACCGTTGTTGAAAGAGCAGGATCCATAGTCGTGTCTACGGGTTGGAAACCTTATGATGCAGGTAAGGTCGAAGGCCTTGGTTTTGGGACATACCCCAATGTCGTGAACAATGTTATCATGGAAGATATAGCGGTTCAGGGTAAGGGTAAGATCAAACGGCCATCGGACAATAAAGACGTGAAATCTGTTGTGTTTGTGCAGTGCGTCGGTTCAAGAGACAAGAATCATCTTCCCTACTGTTCCTCTGTATGCTGTCTCGCATCTTTGAAACAGGCGTCTTACGTTAGAAGCAGTAATCCGGATGCGAAGGTTTATATAGTGTATAAAGACATGCGTACGCCGGGTCAATATGAAAATTTTTATAAAGATAAACAGACGGATGACGGGATATTCCTTACGAAGGGAGATGTTTCCGGTATAACCGAGAACGCGGACAAATCCCTCACGGTCAATGTTAAAAACACCCTGATCGGTGAGGATATAAATATAAAGGCTGATATGGTCATACTTGCAACAGGCATGGTGCCTGCTACAGATTCAAGCATATTAAACCTTCAATACAGGCAGGGCAAAGAATTGCCAATGCTGAAGTATGGATTCCCGGATTCCAACTTTATCTGTTTTCCGTACGAGACCCAGAGGACAGCCATATACGCCGCAGGATGCGTGCGGCAGCCGGCAGAGAGCAAAACATGCAAGGATGATGCAACAGGAGCAGCCTTGAAGGCGATTCAGGCCGTAGAGCTTGAATCAATAGGTTCTGCCGTGCATCCGAGGGCAGGAGATCTTTCCTATCCAATATTCTTCATGCAAAAATGTACTTCGTGTAAGAGATGCACGGAGGAATGCCCCTTTGGAGCGATTGACGAGGACGAGAAGGGTTCACCAAAACCAAACCCCAACAGATGCAGAAGATGCGGTGTTTGCATGGGGGCATGCCCCGAGAGGATCGTTTCATTTGAAAATTACTCAGTGGACATTGTATCTTCAATGCTAAAATCCATAGAAGTTCCGGGGGAAGAAGAGGAAAAACTCCGGATTCTTGCATTTGCATGCGAGAACGACGCGTATCCGGCATTTGATATAGCCGGTATCAACCGAACCATGTTCAATCCGAACATAAGAATTATCCCTGTCAGGTGTCTTGGATCCGTAAATATCGTATGGATAGCGGATGCACTCTCAAAGGGCATAGATGGGATAATGCTGATAGGATGTAAGTTTGGGGAAGATTATCAGTGCCATTTTATCAAGGGAAGCGAGCTTGCAAACAGAAGGATGGAAAATCTGAAAGAGGTGCTGCAGAGGCTTGTTCTCGAGCCTGAAAGGGTCAAGGTTATGGAGCTTGCCATTTCAGACTATGATAAGATACCGACGATCATGAATGATTTCATGGCAAAGGTGAATGAACTCGGGCCCAACCCGTATAAGAGTTTTTAGAGAGGTAAATATGGCTAACAATATTATAGAAACCGATAGTGATCTTATAAAGGATATAACAAAACTTGGCGGCGGTTCTTTAAAGAAATGTTTTCAATGCGCTACTTGCTCTGTTGTGTGTAACCTATCATCGGACGACAGGCCCTTCCCCAGGAAAGAAATGATATGGGCGCAATGGGGGTTAAAAGATAAGCTCCTTTCGGACCCGGATGTATGGAGATGTTATCAATGCGGGGATTGCTCTGTATATTGTCCCAGGGGTGCAAAACCTGCCGAAGTAATGGGCGCTATAAGAAACTACAGTTTTAAAAATTATGCCTTCCCTAAATTTATGGGAAAGGCACTCAGCAGTCCCAAATACCTGCCTCTGCTCTTTGCAGTGCCGGTGATATTGTTTTTTCTTGTGCTGCAGTATATGGGAGCACTTTCATCTGTTCCAACCGGTTCTATTGCCTTTACCAGATTCGACAACTACGTTGATGTTATCTTTGTGTTGTTAAGTGTACTTGTCCTTCTTGCAATGGCTAAAGGAGTTTTGGAGTTTTGGAAAAACATGGATCAGAACAATACTCACGGTACCGCGTATGGAAGTGCAGGTATATACAACAGCATTTTACTGGCAGTCCAAGAGGTTTTGACGCACAAGAACTTCAAAAAATGCGATGCCAATAATATAAGATATACAGGACATCTTGGGATATTTTACGGTTTTATAGCCCTGTTTATAGTTACTGCAATAGTTTTTATAGGAGACCGCGTATTTCACATGTCGTTACCCATGGGTCAGGTAAACCCGGTAAAGATACTCGCAAACCTTGGAGCCTTTGCGCTTATTGTCGGCTGTTCCATTGCGTTTTATAACAGGTTAGGCAGAAAAGACAAAGCAGGTGAGAGCTATTATTATGACTGGCTTTTCCTGAGTGTGCTCTTTTTAATAGGAGCAACAGGCCTGCTTACAGAGATTATAAGGCTTTCCGGGTATGCTGCTGCGGCTTACTGGTCATACTTCATTCATTTAACATTTGTGTTTTTCCTTATTGGATATTTTCCATACTCAAAGTTTGCTCATCTTATCTACAGATTTGTAGCAATCATATACTCCAAGTATGCGGGTATGAGTGAACCTGCAGAAGATTCGGTGTCTGAAAGAATAGAAGAAAAAAGTGTTGCATAGGCTGTAACCACACCCCTCTCTTCGGGCGGGTACCATATCTTTCTTAAGACAACGGAAAGATATATAAGGAGATTCTAAGGTGAATATTTTTGATTGGATAACACAAATATCTCAAAGTACCACGCCTGATAAGGAATTTCATGCTCATTGGCTTTATAGTGTATGCTCGGTTTTTTTGCCGGCAATCATAGGCGCTGTTGTAACATACTCGATAATGTTTTTAGAAAAGATTTTTAAGATACATATCGGCGGGGGGCATTGAATATGTACAGTATGTATCTTCCGATTGCACACGTGCACATTAATCTTTTAGCAATGCTGTTTTTCGGCTTTATTGTCGGAGGTATGGCAGGTTTTTTTGGTGTGGGCGGGGGATTTCTTATCACCCCCATGCTCAATGCAATATTCGGTGTCCCTTACCCGGTAGCAGTTGGTTCAAGTCTTTCTCTCCTTGTAGGGATCACGGTTGCTTCAACTATCCGGCACAGCAAGTATGGTAATATCGACTATAAATTGGGCATGGTAATGGTTTTAGGAACATCCGTTGGTGTTGAGGCAGGTGCAAAACTTCTTAATCTGATCAAGGGTTTGCAGAACTTATTACCCCAAACTGCAGGACATCATATAGATTTGTTGGAAATTATACTCAGCATTGCTTATATCGTGATGCTCAGCTTAATCGGATTGTCGATCTTCAGAGAGTCGTTAAAAACAATGAAGATGACGAGGAGTATGGCTTCCGGGACCCGAGGTTCCGGTGAGCCCGAGGCATCCGAAGGCGTAAAAAAAATAAGGGCTTTAAAATGGAAACCAATGTTGAGATTCAATGCATCGGGTATTTCCGGGATTTCGCTGTGGGTCATTACCGGCATTGCTTTCGCCACAGGAGTGCTGAGCGGGTTTATGGGAATAGGCGGTGGTTTTATCATGATGCCTGCACTTATCTACATCATAGGTTGTCCTACGGTTATTGCCGTGGGGACGAGCCTTTTCAGTATTCTCTTTACCGCAGCATACGGATCTTTTACGTACTCGCTTGAAGGTAATATTGATTTAGTGCTTGTTACGTCTCTTCTTATAAGTTCGACGATAGGTTCTGTAATCGGTGCGTCCTTTACAAGAAAAGCAGGAGGACCGAATGTGCGGATGCTGTTCTCTCTTATTGCTTTTGTTGCAGTTATCATTGTTGGCATCAAACTTGGCGCAACCATTCTCCACAAATAATTTGTCTTCAAATTTTCAGGCAATTGGTATACACTGGAAATAATAGCGAGGATTACGAAAAGGTGAGGATCAATCTTTTAAAAGAAAAAACATCTTTCGATACTGTTGTTTTACAGCAAAAATATACCGATTATCTGAGACTATTATCCAACAACGATCTTGTGCTGCGTATCATGGCGGAATTAAAAGAAAAATCATCGGGTGATGAGGCATTTGAAATAGGCTATTTGCGCCTCAACGCAGAGGCAATGCTGACAATCATTAAAAAAATTATCATCCGCCTTAACCGGCTTGCTGAGAATAAGTATACTGGATTAAACGGGATATATGACACCCTAAAGGAAAACATTAACCGGATTCTGTCTCAAAAAAAAGATGTACCCTTTGACGAGCTTGTACGTTTTTATGAAGATATAACCGCAGAAAACAGTAACAGTGTCGGCGGGAAAAACGCCCAGCTGGGTGAAATTAAAAACAGGCTTGGATTAACCGTACCCGCTGGTTTTGCCGTAACAGCCTATGCCTATAAGTTTTTTTTGGAAAACAATAACCTCGAACAAGAAATAGAAAAGCTGCTTTCAGGACTTGATATAAATGATTTTGAATCTACGGTAAAAATAAGTTTACAGATCCAGGATATGATCAGGAACAGCCCGTTGCCCCAGCAGCTCGTTCAGACGATTGAAGATCATTACAAAAAGCTTGCGGATACGTATGGAAATAATATCACGTTTTCTGTCAGGAGCAGCGCCGCAGGTGAAAGTACGGAATTCAGTTTTGCGGGCCAGTATGTTACGGCACTCAATGTAGATAGAAAAGATATCATGAAAGCGTACAAGGATGTTGTTGCAAGCCGGTTCAGTCCAAGGGCATTGTTTTACCTTTCCAACAGGGGGTTCAGACTGGATGATATTGCAATGAGCGTCGGCTGCATGATCATGGTCCGTGCAAGGTCGAGTGGGGTGATACACACGATAAACCCGTTTGCAAAGAATCAGGACAGCATCATTATAAACGCTATATGGGGACTTGGGAAATATATTGTAGAAGGCGATATTGTGCCCGATCTCTTTATCGTATCAAAGGCGGACAGAACCATTGTTGAATCAAGGATAGCCCATAAACCCAAAATGCTGGTCATGTCGGAAGGACACAAGGGGATAGCAGAAATAAATGTGTCCCGGGACGCAGCGGATAAGCCGTCCATTCATGCAGAACAGATCCGTGAGCTGACGGATTTTGCTCTGAAGATAGAACAGCACTACCGGCGCCCCCAGATAATAGAATGGGCATGCGACGAGCATGACAGTGTTTTTATACTTCAAACAACCCCTCTTGGTATTTTTGAACATACTGCACCGGATGTCCATATAGATACAACAAAGAATAGGTTGCTCATCAGCAATGCAGAAACAGCATCGTCAGGGATCGGATACGGGCCGGCGTTTTTTGTCGATACGGATGAAGACATCTCCAGGTTCCCCAATGGAGGCATTGCAGTGGTACGTCATTCGTCCCCAAAGTTTGTGAGTATTATGAACAGGGCAAAGGCAATTGTAGCCGATATCGGGAGCCCCACAGGTCATATGGCAACACTTGCGAGGGAGTTTCAAATACCCGCAATAGTTAACGCGCATAATGCCGTCGCCGACATGACAAACGGGATGATGGTGAGCGTGGATGCCGGACATGGACGCGTATACGAAGGCTATGCAGAGGGGCTATTCGGGCAGCCTTATTCGAAAAAGGGTATTTTTAAAGATACACCGGCACTGATGATGATGAATAAATTCCTTGAGTATGTTACCCCGCTAAATCTCATAGACCCTTATAGTCCGGACTTTACTATGGAATCTATCCACACCATGCACGACATTATCAGGTTTGCCCATCAGGCATCCATGAATGAGATGTTTCTTATTGCTCAAAACGTATCCGTAGATAAAATCTCCGCAATAAAACTAAAAACACCGGCAAGATTTGAGGTTTATATAATAGATCTCGGGGGCGGCTTAAAAAACGAAAAAGAGATTTCGGAGGCATCGGTTACATCCATCCCTTTTCTTTCTTTCTGGAGCGGCATAAAAAAGGAAAACATATCAGTAAGACCTGTAAGCAAGGATGGTTTTGTATCTGTGGTTATGAATACCATGGCAAACCCGCAACTGCAGGAAAGATTGTATGAAAAAAACCTGGCACTCATAAGCAATGAATACATGAACTTTAACATACGGATGGGATACCATATCTCAACGATTGAAGGATTATGTACGAAAGAGCCCAACGATAATTATATACGGTTTGTATTCCAGGGCGGAGGTGCCGACTCAGACCGGAGAATAAAAAGAGCCCGGCTGATAGCCATGATCCTTCAAAAATACCAGTTTTATGTAAAACAGACGGACGACATTGTCAGAGCAATATGTACAAAATGTGAACAAAAAAAGTTTGAGGATGTCATGGGCATGCTGGGAAGATTGACTATTTATACAAAACAGCTTGATATGGTTATGCCGGACAACCGGGTTGCGCTTGAAGATTATGCAGGAGCCTTTATAAAGGAAACAATACAATCTTAGAAAGGAAGGAATATGAATATAACAATGTACAGCAAGTTCAGGTTTTCGTGCCATAAAGGGGTGGCGTGTTTTACAAAATGCTGCCGGAATGTAAATATATTTTTAACGCCGTATGATATTCTGAGGATGAAAAACAGACTCGGCATTTCATCCGGGGAATTCCTGGAAAAATATACAAAGACGCTGGTAGACAATAAGTTTAGTCTGCCTGTGGTTTTGTTAAAGCTGAGTGAAGATGAAGATAAATCATGTCAGTTTCTGACCAAAGAAGGGTGCAGTATATATGAGGACAGGCCGTGGTCATGCCGTTTGTATCCCCTTGATAAGGACATGAGCGAGGAAGACGAGTTCAAACTCATCGTCGGCGACGATTTCTGTTACGGTCTCAAGGAGCCGAAAGAATGGATCCTGGAGGATTGGCTGGAAGACCAGGGGTTTATAACATACGATACCATGAATATGCTCTTCGAGCAGATCACCGGGGCAGAAGGCAGCTGGAAGGACATGGTGCCGGAGCAATCCGTAATAGATATGTTTTATATGACCTGTTACAACATAGATAAGTTCATGAAGTTTGTCTTTGAGAGTAAATTCCTCGAACTTTTTGAAGTGGATCCTGCTACCCTCGATCGCATTAAATTGGACGATCAGGAATTACTCAAATTTGGAT
>DAHXOM010000097.1 GCA_027364825.1 bacterium
GCAAAGGTCGTTCCTGTTTATTCGGGCTCCATGACCTTGAAAGACGCCATGAACGAGGCAATCCGCGACTGGGTCACCAATGTCGGGACTACCCACTATGTTATAGGGTCTGTAGCAGGGCCGCATCCGTATCCCGAGATAGTCAGGTACTTTCAGTCTGTCATAGGGACTGAGGCCAAAAAACAGATCCTGCGGTCTGAAGGCAGGCTCCCGGATGTTCTCATTGCATGCATCGGCGGCGGCAGTAATTCCATGGGTCTGTTTTATTCTTTTATAAAAAACGATACGGTTGAACTTATCGGCGTCGAAGCAGGCGGCCTTGGGATAAAATCAGGGAAACACGGGGCATCCCTGACTGCTGGAGAAAAGGGCGTTTTGCACGGGACGATGACAAAGATCCTTATGGATCAAGACGGTCAGATCGTAAATCCGCATTCCATATCGGCAGGGCTTGATTACCCGGGCGTCGGGCCCGAACTCAGCTACCTGAAAGATACCGGCAGGCTGAAGGTCCACATTGCAAAAGACGATGAGGTGCTTTCTGCAACATCTTACCTCTCTCAAATAGAGGGCATTATACCGGCACTCGAAAGCGCACATGCGATTGCTTTTGCGAGAAAGTATGTCAGGAGACTGCCCAAAAGCTCCATCGTCATCATCAACATATCAGGCAGGGGTGATAAGGACATGGGAATCATCAGAGAAAATATCGATCTTGAACATCATAACGGGAAGTTGGAAAAATAATATGATACACCGCATTAAAACTACCTTTGATACATTGGCCGAACGCGGTGAAAAGGCATTCATTGCGTACATCATGGCAGGGGATCCCTCCATGGATAAGACGCTTGCTTATGCCGGAGCCCTCATAAAGGGCGGGGCTGATATTCTGGAACTCGGCATGCCGTTTTCGGACCCTATTGCTGACGGTCCGACGATACAGAGGGCGGCACAGCGTGCCTTACAATCAAAAACAAATATCGCAAAAATCTTTGCACTGGTGAGCAGGCTGCGAAAAACGTCCGGCATACCTGTTATTCTCATGGGCTATATAAACCCTGTGCTGAAATACGGGGTCGAGAGGTTTTTCAAGGATGCCGCAAAAAACGGCGTCGACGGCGTTATCCTGCCGGACCTGCCGCTTGAGGAGATCGGCAATGTTCAGAACTATGCCGAACAATCCGGCATCGACATAATCCTGCTTGCGGCACCTACGTCGGACAGGAAACGGCTTTTGGAGCTATCGAAACATACCCGCGGGTTTCTCTACTATATATCCATGACCGGGGTAACCGGATCCTCGCAAAAAATGGGGCATAAGGCATTCGAAAGCATCCGGTGGATCAAGAAAAACACACAAAAACCCGTGGCAGTCGGTTTCGGCATTTCAACACCGCTGCAGGCAGCACAGGTATCACGTTTTGCTGACGGCATTGTCGTCGGCAGTGCATTCGTAAAATTGATTGAAACCTATAAAGACGCATCCAGACAAATCTACCTGCTTTCTCGCCGCCTGAAGTCCGCCACCAGCACGTTGAGCTAAAATTACGGTTCAATCTTTTTTCCCGTGGAGTCTCAATTTATTCCACAATTCATACTGGAGAAACAATATTTAGTGAAACAAGGTTCTTCCTCCCTGTCGTACATTCAGCAGGAAATTCTTCCGCGTTATCCCTCTTAGGTTAAGAGGGAATTAAGGGAGTTACGGATTCTTCTTGTTTCATAACGCCCCCTGCCCCCTCTTATCTTAAGAGGGGGATAAATCATGTCCCTACTTCCAATGTACGACAAACTTCCCTCTGGAATTTTCCGGATCCTTCACTACCTTGCCGCTATTTCGTGTTCAGCAGTTCAAGCATCCTTTCCGGTTCCGTTGTCGGGGTCTCGCACCGGTAATTGGAGCACACGTATGCGGTTGCCCTGCCTTCAATGCTCGTCTGGTAGCGTATAAACGGTGCAATATCTTTAATACCGTCCGATTGCCCCGGGTCGTTCAGGATGACGACCTTGTCCGGTATAAAATTACTCCTTAAAGATTTCAACATGACCTCGGTGTCGGATGCGTCCTTGCTGCCGGCTATTACAACCTCATACGAAGGACCGAGTGCAAAATCAAGCGCACACAGGAACTGTGTATAGGCAGAAGGAAATTTAACGGCGTTTCCGGAAAACCTGCGCGCCAGCAGCCATGCCATGTTCTCATACCCGGTATTCCCGGTTATTCTTGAAAGCCTTATCAGATTCAGCATTACGATGGAGTTGCCGGACGGAACTGCACTGTCATGCAGCTCGATGCGGCGCACCGGGAGCTGTTCGGAATCGTCCGCCGTAAAGTAAAAACCGCTCTTGTCCTCATTCGCGAAATGCTTGACCATGTCTTCGTTGAGTTCGAGTGCCGTGGTAAGATACCGGGCCTCGAATGTAACTTCATAAAGCTCCAGAAGCCCCCGGATCAGGAACGCATAGTCATTCAAATATGCCGGGATTGCTGCTTCACCATCCCGGTAACGATGAAACAACCTACCATCACTGTTACGCATTTTTTTGAGAATAAAGTCCATGGCCCTTGCTGCGGTGTCCGCGTAAACCTTTTCGCCAAATGCCTCGGCTGCCTTTGCAAGACTTGCTATCATGAGACCATTCCAGTCGGTAAGGATTTTATCGTCCCTCTGGGGTCTGACACGGCTTTGCCTTGCCAAAAACAGTTTTTGCCGTATCTGCTCCATAC
>DAHXOM010000104.1 GCA_027364825.1 bacterium
TTATATATCCCTCCCTTGACGGGAGGGATATATAATTCAAAACTCAAGATTTAAAATTCAAAATTCAAAATTTAAGATTCAAAATTCAATATTCCGTTCTCATCCTGATATTCCCCAACAATGGGAAGGAATAAAGAATAAAAGGGGAAGCAGCTACGGTGTAAACTGTAATCCTGCTTGAGGATACGGTGTCAGGCCAAACATGAAAAATGCCTGGTATGTCTGACCGGATGTCGTTGAAAACGGTGAAAGCGCAAGCCCCGGTTCAACCAACGGGTAATTGATAGTCACCTGCGGCGCTGTTGTTGTTATAGTCTCTGCACCTTGACCGACACCGGCTATGCCCAGCATGTTATTTGCATCTGTTGTCGTAAGGATTACAAACGGCAAGCTTGTGGTTGTTGTGAGCGGCGATGTTGTTGTTGTAACCTCAAGTGTTGCTTGCGATACCCCTGCCCCGGCTGTTAAAAGATCGGTATTAGCCGTATCACCTGAGGTAATCCAATCCCCGGTTGTAAATGTATCGGGCACACCGGTGAATGTTCCGAGCACTGCCATATTGCCGTTACTATCGATATATTGAGATACAATTCCTGCTGCAGTTGTATCGGTAATGTTCGAGCACGCTTTGTCCGTACAATGCACCACACCATACAATACACCGTCTGAAATCGTGCCGTCAGCATTGGCTATGCCGCTCAGGTTGAAGTTTTGTAAAGGAACACTGATGCCTGCCGCAGATAATACCGTACTGCCGAAAGACATGAATTCATCGCCTTTATAGACGGCTGAAAAAGGCAATGCAAAGGCTGTGCTTATATCGGCTGGAGAAGAAGGACCCTCTGCAACGCCGCCGTACAGCAGCATACTGCCGTCAGCACCTGATGCTGTCGGATTGGAAGCAATCGTAGTTGTAACAACACGTATCGCAAGCACCGGTACCGTGCCTGCAGTAATATAATTAAGACCTGATGGCTGAAGAATGTTGTTTATTGTTACCACATAACTATCACCGGGTTCAGCGGACGGCGCCCCTGCTGAAGCAACTGTTGTGAATGCATTATATGCCGTTACCGAATAAATCTTGCCGTTTTGAACAGCCAGAAAATTTGTTGTTACACTGAATGTTGCCGCGGCAGGTAAGAATCCGGAAGGCACGATATCGACATAACCGGCAAAGGTACCCGAGCTGAAACCACTCACTTCTGTAAAGAGGAAAGACGGCGATACATTTATTTTAATTGAATTCGGATCCACGATACCGGCTGAGGCAGGAATAACCTCATAAAACATAGAATTGAGATTTGCCGCATCCGGTGTGCCCGATGTCGGCAGGAGTGTTAATGTTACGGATAGCGGCGGAGCTGTTGCGGTCGTTGTACTGCCGCTGCTGCCGCAGCTATAGATCATCGGCATAGCAAGCAACGTCACGATTGAAAGCCCGAGGAACCGGACAATATAATTTTTCATTTTTTTATCCCGAAATTTTCATTATCATCTAATAAATCGATTAGCAACTACTTAGGGGAAGGAATCAATGGATAATCTTCCCGAACCTGTTCCACCGTATATGCAGGGTCTTGGGGTTCCACGAGAAGTATAGGATCTCAGCCTGCCCGAGGATCAGGTCTCTTTTAACAAACCCCCAGAACCTCGAGTCATTGGAAAAGTCCCTGTTATCTCCCATCATAAAGTATTCTCCCTTTGGAACAACAACGGGACCGAAATTATCCCTCGGTGATTCATTGCCCGGCAGGACTTCCGGATCCCCATGGTACGCATAGGGCTCATCCAACGCCTTGCCGTTTATATAAACCTGCTTGTTTATGATCTGGACCTTGTCACCGGGCAGGCCGATGAGCCTCTTGATAAAATCAATGCTCTCATCTTTGGGATATTCAAAGACAATAACATCGTCTCGTTTCGGCGCTCGTACCGGAAGTACGACATCATCGGTAAACGGTATGTGTGTGCCGTAGATAAATTTGTTTACCAGTATGTGGTCCCCTACCAACAGAGTCGGCTCCATGGAACCGGACGGGATTTTGAATGCCTGGATAATAAACGCCCTGATAATAAGTGCGAGTATGATCGCAGTTGCAAACGCCTCAGCATACTCCCTTACAATCCCCTTTTTCTTTTTCTCTTTTGTCATATCATCTCCTAATTATAGCATCATTGTCATTGCGAGCAAAGCGAAGCAATCTCTCAATACCGGGAGATTGCTTCGTCATTTCACTCCTCGCAATGACAATCTATTTACTTTCCTCTAATCCGTCTTCAACACCGACAGGAACGCCTCCTGCGGAATGTTGATAACACCGACCTGCTTCATTCTCTTCTTGCCTTCTTTTTGCTTCTCGAGCAGTTTCCTCTTCCGGGTGATGTCTCCGCCGTAACACTTTGCCAGAACATCCTTCCTCATTGCCCTGACACTCTCCTTGGCAATGACCCTTGAACCTATGGCAGCTTGTATGTTCACCTCGAAAAGCTGTCTCGGTATGACCTTCCTGAGTTTTTCCGTAAGCGCCCTTCCCCGGTAATAAGAGTTTTCTTTATGAACAATGAGGGAAAGCGCATCAACCGGATCTCCGTTGATGAGTATATTCAATCTTATAAGATCCGATGTCTTATAATCGAGGAATTCGTACTCCATGGACGCATACCCCCTGGACAAAGACTTCAGTTTATCATAAAAATCACTGATCATTTCGGAAAGCGGCAGCTCGTAAATAATCATGACCTTGCTTTGTGTGAGATATTTCATCTCTCTCTGCATGCCCCTTTTATCCTCGCACAACTTCATTACAGCCCCGACATATTCCGACGGTATATGGATCGTTACCACAACATAGGGTTCCTCTATTCTCTCAATGGTCCTGCCCTCCGGAAAGTTTGCCGGGTTATCAACAGAAAGCATCTCTCCGTCCTGCATATAAATATGGTAAGCAACCGTCGGTGCAGTCGAAATGAGTTCAAGCTCGTATTCCCGTTCAAGTCTTTCCTGTATGATTTCTTTATGGAGTAATCCCAGGAACCCGCACCTGAACCCGAACCCCAGCGCGGTGGATGTCTCCGGTTCATAGGTAAACGAAGAATCATTGAGGATCAGCTTTTCGATGGCAGCCTTCAGTGACTCATACTGATTATTCTCGACCGGATAGAGGCCTGCGAATACCAGCGGCTTTATATGCTTGAATCCCGGCAGGGGTGTTACCACGGGATTGCTTTCAAGGGTTATCGTATCACCTATCATGGTCTCGTGGAGGTCTTTTATACCTGCGATAATAACACCGACCTCGCCTGCAGACAGACCCGTTACCTCTCTCACCAGGGGTGCGACGATACCGAGGTTCGTCACCTCATAGCTGCGGCCGGTTGAAAACATCTTTATTCTGTCTCCGATTTTTACGGTACCGTCGAACAACCGCACTACCATGATAACACCCTGGTAGCTGTCGTACCAGCTGTCGAACAGCAGTGCGCTCAACGGCTTAACCGGGGATCCCTTGGGAGGCGGTATCTTTACCATAACAGCCTCGAGTATTTCATCGATACCGATACCTTCTTTGGCGCTCGCGAGAATGGCTCAGGACGCATCGATACCGATAATGTCCTCTATTTCCTTCCTGACCTTCTCGGGGTCAGCGCCCGGCAGATCGATCTTGTTTATGACGGGGATAAGCTCAAGGTTGTTGTCTATGGCAAGATACGCATTTGCAAGGGTCTGCGCTTCTACCCCCTGGGTTGCATCGACGACCAGGAGCGCACCTTCGCACGCTGCAAGACTCCTGGAAACCTCATACGAGAAATCGACATGCCCCGGTGTATCTATAAGATTAAAGATAAAATCCTCACCGGACTTCGAACGGTAATCAATCCTTACCGGAGAGGCTTTTATCGTGATTCCCCTTTCCCGTTCAAGGTCCATCTGATCGAGGAACTGGTCCTTCTTTTCCCGTATCGACAGTACGCCGGTACGCTCGAGTATCCTGTCCGCAAGCGTTGATTTGCCGTGATCGATATGCGCTACGATAGAAAAATTTCTGATGTGTGCAGTGTCCATCAATACTCAACCTTCATCAGAAATAATCCCCGTGCCGGTGCCCTTGAGTGTGTCCATTTGTTCCGTGACGGCTCAAGGTATAATTTAATATCTTCTGGTTTCATTTTTCCTTTTCCAACCTCCAACAGTGCTGCAACCATATACCTGACCATGTGTATAAGGAAGCCATTTGCCTTAACAGTTATATATAAAAAGTCATCCTTTTTCTTTACATCAAGCTTCATGATGTTCCTAATCCACCTTCTCCCCCCTTCAGCAAAGGGGGACAGAATGCGGCTGTCTTCCTCCTGATAAGGGGGACTAAGGGGGTTTCTACCAGCTTTTCCGTCATTGCGAGCCGAAGGCGAAGCAATCTCTCTGCCCCAGGATTGCTTCGTCGTGTCTCCTGCGTCGTCGCTCCTCGCAATGACATCACGGAGATTACCTGTCTTCTGTTTTCTACCGTCCATTCTCTGTGCACCCATAAATCCCGTAAAATCATGCTCCCCTAAAAAATAACCGGCAGCCCGTTTCATTACCTTGATATCCAGGAGAAAGGGTACCTGATAGCTGTACAGCCGTTTCAGTGCAGTCCTGGATCTATGGTTGTTTATTATATACATATATTCCCGTGCTTTTGCATCTCTTCTCGCATTGAAATCCAGAGGCACTTCCTCTGCAGATTTTACGGCAATGTCATAGGGTAAATGCGCATTGATCGCAAGCGGCAGCAAATCGATGGATAATTTTGTGTGCGTATGAAAGTTGGCAACCTGCCCCTTTGCATGAACACCCGAATCAGTCCTGCCTGCACCTATAAGAATAATATTCCCGCCGGTCATTTTTTCTATAGCTGATTTTATCGTTGATTGAATTGATGATGCATGGGCCTGTGTCTGCCAGCCTTTGTAGTTTGTGCCGTCATACTCGATGATAAGTTTTATGTTGCGCTCATCTAAAAAATTCAAAATTCAAAACCGGGATTTAAAATTCAAAGCCAAAGGCGCCGATAATATACTGTGTGGAAAAATCAAATCCGGTGCTGTTTTTCTTGTTGAAGTCATTTACCATGTCCTGACCAATCCTCACATCAATATAAACATGATCGATACCGTACTCCGTCCGCAGGTTACCGACATGCCTCATGTCGATCGGATCAAGCAGGAAATGAATACCGCCTATCCAGTTATAGCCATATCTGTAGCCGCTGACTATCTTACCGCCCCCGGAGGCAATCTGATAAAAACCTGTTGCCACACCCCCGGCTCCAACATACGGGTACACGGGCTGATCATCCGTGACCCTCAGCTGTAATACGGCATCAAGTCTTGCAGGGTACACCATGAGGGTATATTCCTGTCCGACACCGGGCTCGGCGTAGAGGGTGCTCTTTTTATAAAGAAAGCCGAGAGTGCCGTCAAAACCGACAAAATGATAGAACAATATGCCTGCATTGAGCTGGTAAACCGGCACATAGTTGTTCTTATAGAATGATTGGAGTACAGGGTCTTTGGTAAAATGGAGCGCTCCTGCTCCGAGCGTAAGCTCATAATGAACATTGTCCGAGGCAAAAGCCGGT
>DAHXOM010000050.1 GCA_027364825.1 bacterium
GGCTGTCCTCGGCGTTGTTCAGTATGACCAGATCAAGCTCGTTTGTTCCAAGGACGTCCGTAATTTTGGAGAAAAGCTTTAATTTCTGCTTTGATTGGATGTGCTTGTTTCGCAGGTAAACAGCGATATCGATATCCGACAGCGGGGTAACCCTGTTCCTTGCAAAACCTCCGAATAGGTATGCAAAAGGACATCCGGCTCTTTTGCGAGTAGTGTCTTAACATCCTCTATTTTTGTAGAGATATTGTCCGGCAGCCTTTCAAATTTTATCATGACATATTATTCAACAAGTTCGTATGATTGTCAAACCAGCCCTATGATAACTGTAGAAATATTGATATACGCAAAAAGATGTAGGGTACTTCAGTGATGAACTAGGGGAAAGTCTCGAGACACCGGTTTTCTCGTTCTTAAAATGTATTGTCATCTGCAGGGGATTTATTGTAGAAAGTGACTGCTATGCGCTTATTGAATGGTAGTGCAAAGATGGTTGTCGGGAAAAGGCAGGATCTGTCCGGTTCAAGAGGTTGACCGAGAATTGATATCCAAAACCATGCCCTGAACTTGTTTCATAGGTTGTTTCGGGATGTCAAAGAAATGTATCATATAATAATACGAGATGCTGAAATGAATTCAGCATGACAACCTTGTGATATTTTGAATTCTTGATCAGCCTGTAAAGACATGACCCCATGAAGGGAAGGAGGATAATTTGAAATCAAAAATAATTGGTACGGGCATCTGTGTTCCGGATGGGATTCTGACCAACAAGGACCTCGAAAAAAAGGTCAACACGTCGGATGAATGGATTGTTTCGAGGACCGGAATCAGAGAGCGCAGGCGTACCCGTAATGACGAGGCGTCATCGGATCTGGCATTCACTGCTGCAAAGCGCGCACTGAAAGATGCAGGCCTGCACCTGGATCAGGTTGATCTTATCCTCGTTGCAACTGCAACCCCGAACATGCTTTTCCCCTCCACCGCCTGTCTGGTTCAGGGTAAACTCGGGCTCAAGAATGTCCCTGCGTTTGATGTTTCCGCCGTATGCACGGGGTTTATTTATGGTCTGGCAACTGCCGATGCGTTTATAAAATCCGGTACGTATAAAACGATCCTGCTTATCGGCGTGGACACACTGACCAAGTTCATTGATTATAAAGACAGGACCACCTGCGTCATTTTTGGGGACGGGGCAGGCGCCGTTATTATAAAGGCAGGGAAAGAACAGGGGATTATCGGTTCGAGGCTTTATGCCGATGGCAGCAAATGGGATTATATCAGTCTCCCTGCGGGCGGTTCAAGGATACCTTCTTACCGGGCAGATAAGTCCAACTATTATCTGCGGATGAAAGGTCATGATACGTTTAAAGTGGCTGTACGGGGGCTCGGGCAGGCCATTACAGAGCTTCTGAAACAATGTCACGCATCGATAGGCGATATCGATATTGTCGTACCGCACCAGGCAAATATAAGAATCATAGAGGCGCTCACCAGAAAACTCGACTATCCGCCGGAGAAAGTATTTGTCAATATACAAAAATACGGCAACACATCGGCGGCATCGATTCCTATAGCGCTGGATGAGGCGGTGAAGAGTAATAGAATAAAGAGCAAAGATATTGTACTTCTGACTGCCTTCGGCAGTGGACTGACATGGGGAGCAAGCCTTATTCAATGGTGAGGGACACTATCTGTCCCCATGCTTGCTGTCAGTGTGTGTAGACAATGATATGAGTTGTTTTTATAGGTAACTACGGTATAATGTTATTAATCTTTAGGATAACTGTTCTTATGAAGGATACCTGTTTGTACCTTAATAAAAGGAGGGATTATATGAAAAAGATAATAAAAA
>DAHXOM010000112.1 GCA_027364825.1 bacterium
CCTGTCTTAACACCGAACAGATTTATCTTTTGCTTATCGCACTGCCGCAGTTCTGACTGCAGGTATCCCCGGTAAAAAAATTCCTCGGGTAACGCAACCATGAGCAGGGTGTTCAAGGCAAACACCAGTGACAGAGGCCGGTGGATCAACCCGGTTAATGAGAATACGACATCAAGGCCGTAAACATGCTTCATGTAGATATAAAAACCGGCAATGTATAGGGGAAAAATTATTATTGCCGCGAGCAATGCCCTTGCTATGCACTTCCCGAAACCTTTCTTGCTTATGCCGTAGAACGCAGGGTGCTGTTTTCTTATAACCAACAATATGATGGGTATATAAAGGAATAATACGGCTGCGATAACACCGAGGTACGGCCTTATCGCGGTGAGCCTGCTTGCTATTGCGATACCAAGCATTACCGCGGCATAGATAATGTAGGGGGATTTACAGTGTTTCATTTAATCCATTTTCGTCATTGCGAACGCGGGTATACAGCGAAGCTCGGTCGAGCAATCTACCCATATTGAGAGATTGCTTCGTCATTTCATTCCTCGCAATGACATTGTGACACAGTCTCCTCTGGAGGAAATACCTATTATTTTTTCCCATCCACAGCCTCTTTCAGCTTGATCAGAAACTGGAGGGCATCGAGAGGGGTCATGTTGTCGGGATTGGCGGTCTTGAGCATCTCGAACAGCCTGGCATCATCCGGTTTGAATAATGCATACTGCACTGCATGCGACTGCGCGCCCTCTGCAAGCCTGGGCCTGCCGAGGCTGTCAATCTCACCGTCCTGCAGTTTCTTCAGCAGCCTCTGCGCAAGCGCTATAACATCCTTCGGAAGGCCTGCCATCTTTGCAACCTCGATACCAAAGCTTTCGCTTGACCCCCCATCGACAAGCTTCCGAACAAAGATAAGCCTGCCCTGCCACTGCTTTACCGGAATGGACTGGTTTATGGCCTTTGGATGGCTCTGACCGAATTCGATCAGCTCGTGGTAATGCGTTGCAAACAGCGTTTTAGCACCAATGGTGTTGGCCAGGTAATCAAGCACTGCCCATGCAATGCTGATACCGTCATACGTACTCGTACCCCTGCCTATCTCATCAAGGATGATCAGGCTTTTGTTGGTGGCATTGCTCAGGATATTTGCGGTTTCCGTCATCTCCACCATAAAGGTACTCTGGCCTTTTGCAAGATGGTCCGACGCCCCTACCCTTGCAAAGATCCTGTCGATAATACCGAGCCGTGCGGAGCTTGCCGGCACAAAACAACCCATCTGTGCCATCAAAGCAATCAAGGCAGACTGCCGGATAATCGTGGATTTGCCGGCCATGTTCGGGCCGGTAATGATGACGACCTGCCTGTCTGCACTGTTCAGAGTGATGTCATTGGGTATGAAGGCAGCCTCCCGCAGAAACTGTTCTATAACAGGGTGGCGTGCATCCTTTAATTCTAACACATCGCTGTCATCAATAGCGGGTTTGGTATACTTGTTTCTCACGGAGATCTCTGCAAAATCTGCAAGCACATCGACCGCTGCTATTGCGGATGCAGACTGGAGAATGCGCGATGCATTCCGGGAAACTGTTTCATTCAAAGAACGCAGGTAATCGCCTTCGATATTCTTTATCTCTTCTTCCGCGCTGAATAGTTTGATTTCCATCTCTTTCAGCTTCGGCGTAATAAACCGTTCCCCGTTGGCAATTGTCTGCTTCCTTATATAATCCTCGGGTACGAGACGGAGGTTTGGCTTGGTTACCTCTATATAATATCCAAAAACGCTGGAGTAGCCTACCTTGAGTGAACCTATGCCTGTTTTTGTACGCTCTTCCTGTTCAAACCGCCTGAGCCAGCCCTTGGTGTCCTTCACCAGCAGCTTTACCTCGTCAAGTTGTGCATTGATACCCGCACGTGCAAACCACCCGTGCTCATTCTGTTCGTCGGATAGATCTATTGTAGATGTGATCGCGGCACGGATGTCCGAAAGTTCGTCTGTCGATTCATACAATTGAGAAAGCAGGGGTATGTCTTTATGGATCATCTGTTTTATATCTTTCATAGCGTCCATGGACACAGCAAATCTTTGCAGTGATTGCGGTGTCAGGGTCATGTTGTGTGCCTTTGCAACAGTCCTCTCTATATCGCTGATGTCCTTGAGCCTGCTCCTGAGCTCTGCCCGCGCAACCGGGTCCTGAAAGAAATATTCTACAACAGCATGCCTTGCCAAGACCTCCTGCATGGATACGGACGGAAACCTGAGATAATTGCGCAGCATCCTTGAACCCATGGGGGTGACGGTTTTATCCATTACTCCGATAAGACTTATCTTTTCAGAGCCGTCTATAATAGAGCTGAACAGCTCAAGGTTGCGTATGGTTGCACTGTCCATATAGAGATAGCGTGAGGGCAGCACCCTCTTGATGGTAATGTTGCTTATCGGGGTCTTGGTGTCTTCCAGATACCGGAACAAGGCTGCTGTAACGGACAAGAGCATGTTGTTATCAACGATGCCGGAACTGGTCAGCTGACCGCCCCATATGCCGAGGACCCTCTCCTTTATCGTTTCCCATTCAAAATGCTGTTCCGTAACGGGTGTAAGGATAAAAGGTACTTCTGCTCCGAACAGACCGGTAATCCTTTCCGGCAGGGCCTTGTCCCTGTAGATCATCTCCTTCGGCATAAGCTTCTTTATCTCGGAGAATACCTGCTCAGGGTCCGTTGTGGACATTAACAGAAGCTCTGATGTGGACGGCTCGAAAAACGCTACGCCGAGGTCTTTCGATGAGTCTGCAAGTACGGCGATATAGTTCGTCTGATTCGATGCGATCATGTCCGGATCATAGATGAGACCGGGTGTTGCAACGCGTATTACGTCCCGTTTCACAATGCCCTTTGCCTTTGCCGGGTCCTCGAGCTGTTCGCATATTGCAACCTTAAACCCCGAATCCAGTAGTTTTTTTATGTACGGCGCTGCTGCATGATACGGCACCCCGCACATGTGTATAGGGTCTTCAACGTCCTTGTGTCGTGACGTTAAGGTGAGATCAAGGACCGGCGCGACTGTTACGGCGTCCTCGAAGAACATCTCGTAGAAGTCACCGAGCCGGTAAAAAAGGATAGCGTCCTTGTACCTGGATTTTATTTCAAGGTACTGCTGGACTAAATGGGTAGAAGTTTTAGTCATAAAATTTAATTTTTGTCATATGCTTACTGAGTAGGTTCACCTCTATCTCTGTG
>DAHXOM010000113.1 GCA_027364825.1 bacterium
GTATGATTTTTTTATCATTAAACACTCATTCTATGCCAAAAGTAAATATTTCTATCAGTTGATATGATAGCCGGGTAAATATGTCAGGGGTATATCCTGCTATAAAGACCGGGGAAGGGATAATAATGGCTATGTTTGTTTGTTGCCCCGCTGCCTGCTCCATTATATCCACGGTTTCCTGCACTCTCTTGACAGTGTGTATACGGCTTTGATAATTGAAAGTCGATATGGTAACTCTCAATCCAAAAGCATGGAAGCGATCCATTGCAGAGTCAAAACTCCGGAAGGCAACCCAATGATCTACTTATTATCATTTTCATTTATAATATTTCTTGCAATATTCTCTATCCTTATGTTTGGCGTTTTTTTATTGATAAGTGGGCTGATAAAGGGATTTTTAAAACCTTATAAGGGGTTACATTCACACCGGCATTTAAAAAGGCGTCCCCGAAGGAAAAGAGATTATTATGTAATGATTATTATGGGCATCCTGTTGATTCTGTTCGCCCTGTATTTGTTTTCGAATATATAAGGAATACTCTATGGACAGAAGAAGAGGTGGAGGTTTCCGCTTTTCACGTTACCGGATCCTTTTATAATCTACGGTAAAAAGGATTGCTACCACATAAAAAGGATTGCGTCTTGAGCAAATTGGTGTACACTGATTAACTTCGGACCTCAGAATAAGTTTTTTACTCATAAAGGAGTTTAACAGATCATGAAAAAGGTTTTGTTCGTTGAACCAAAAGGAATAGGGGCAAATGTGTTTGCAAAATTTATGACCCTGCCTCTTATGGGACCGCTTTATCTCGGAACAATAATAAGGGATGCAGGATTTGATGTAAAAATTGTAAACGAAAATCTGCTCGGCAGGGAGTTAACGATGAATGAGCTTGAGGGAGATTTCCTGCTTTTAACCTCGCTTACATCCACCTCCGAAAGGGCTTATGAGCTGGCCAGGCAGTTTAAGCAGAAGAACCCGTATGCAACGGTGATCATGGGGGGAATCCACGCGACTTTTCTGAAGGATGAGGCCCTCAGGTATGTTGATTATGTCGTAACCGGTGAGGGTGAAGAAATCATCGTCGATCTTTTAAAGAACGGTTCTGACCAGCGTGTTATAAACGGAAAACTGCTCGAGAACCTTGATAATCTGCCGGTACCGGATTTTAATCTGCTGATGAATAGCAACAGGATGAATATTACTCCGGTTATGACATCGAGAGGCTGTCCTTTTGACTGTAATTTCTGCTCTGTAACGAAGATGTTCGGACAGGGATACAGAACACTGCACATAGACAGGGTTATGGAAGAACTAAGACGGGTAAAAACAAATTCAGTCTTTTTCTATGATGATAACCTTACCGCAAATGTCAACAGGACACATCAACTCATGGAACGGATGGCTCAAGAGAAATTCAAATTTCATTGGGCTGCACAGGTAAGAACGGATATTACACGCTACCCGGATCTGGTTAAAGATATGAAAAGGGCGGGATGCGACACTGTGGATATAGGTTTTGAATCGGTAAGGAATGAGACCCTCAATGGTTTGAGCAAGCGCCAAACGCTCGATGACATCAAACGCGCCATAGATGTGTTCCATAAGAACAGTATACGTATACACGGGATGTTCATATTCGGCGGCGATGAGGACGATATGAATATATTTAAGGAAACCGTAAAGTTCTCGGTCAAGAACAAGATCGACACCGTCCAATACATGATTTTAACACCACTGCCGGGCACGGAGACTTACGAGAAGCTTGAATCAGAGGGAAGGTCCCTTCATAAAATGTGGCAGTATTACGATGGTCTGCACGCCGTATTCCAGCCTAAGAAAATGACACCTTTTGAGCTGCAGCGGGGCATGCTCGATGCATTTGAAGACTTTTATTCTTATCCAAGGCTCTTGAACGAAGCGCTCAATATTGTGTATGATAAAACAGTCGGCAGGGTAGCCGGCTTGATAAATTACAAGTCACGTCCTTCTTCTTCATTGGTAAGAAAGGCCGCTGCAAACTTTATTATAAAACGATGGCTCAAGCTTAACAGTGATTATATGAGCTACCTTTCCAAGATAAAGACAACCATGAAACGGTCTGCACCGGTAATACAGCTGTCAGATAAATAATATCTTGAAATAGCAAGGTCTTGACTGATACCGGGCAATTTCATGCAGTAGGTATGCGCGAACGTCTCTCTGCCAATGGCAGGGAGCGGATCGTAGATGATCGCCCGACAAGGAGGAGATATGAAATACTGGGAAAACCGTCCGGAAGAGTCCTGGAAAAAGTTCAGGTTCAACCAGCCCTATGCAGCAGGACTGAAGCGGCTCAATGAAGAGGTATTGAACAAAAACGGTTTCGATCCCGCCACGCTGTGGCAATGGGGGACCATGCAGGCCGCCGCAGTCATCGAAGTCCTCAAGGCCTGCGAGAAAGCCTTTGGTCGGGAAGGCCAGCAGGTGGTATCCGGGGCACTGCACCGCGTCGGCATGGACATCGGGAGACAGATCCTCAAAGGAACAGAAAAGCCCGCGGACATGTCCGAAATGGAGTTTATCAGCTTCTATGCCACGGTAATCAACCGTATCGTTTACGCGTCCCTCGAAGAGCCGCGTATCGACAGCAATGACCAGGTAAGCTTTGACATCACCTGGTGTCCCCATCAGGATCATTACCATGCATTCGACTGCAGGGTTCAGCGCCACTTTGTCCAGGGCATGATGGACGCTCTCAAGGAGTTCTTCGGAAAAGACAGCGGGTTCCAGGTACGCTTCGACAGTACCATCCCTTCCGGGGCAAAGACCTGCCACTTCACGATATGGCGTGCCGAAGGCCAGGAAAAGGAAGCATGGGCACAGCTCACGGAAATGCTGGACTAGAAGGCACTTGAGATCGCACGGAAAAGCGGAAAGAAGAAAATATAAACAACCCTGCCCTCCTCGTGAGCAATGGGTGCCCCCATGGTTCTTGGAATTGTTTATAACTCCCTTGGTTTTACCAGTTGAGAAATTTATTTGCTATATATAAAGCAATCCAAATAC
>DAHXOM010000118.1 GCA_027364825.1 bacterium
GGTAGCCCCTGTAAGAAGCGCAGTTTTTAATATCTGTCCAGGATAAACGCTACACGCATTCGCTGTACCTTGATTATATGTTACGCCTAATATTTTATTCCTACTATCGAGATAAAGAACGATGAGTTTTTCTGCATCAGCATCCTTCAATACATGATCAACGAACGACGCTACGGAGTGGCTATCATGTACAGATTGTCCGCCGTAGGGAAAGTCTGTATCTTTTACTCGTCTACTCTCGATTCTATATGCAAAATTATCTTTATAAGCAGGGTTCTGATCCAATGATTCTTTATTATCTATCAACGTGTCAGGATGTAAAACATTCGCCGCTGCTGTCTTTTTATCATCTTCATCAACTGAAGACTGAGTGACCCTATTATGCCCTGAGTCATCTATACCTGTTTTTGGTGAATTATCATTCTTTAAATCATTATCATAATCACGACATAGTTCAGGATGTGCCTTACGCTCCTCTATATCCATAGGCTGTTCAATGGAATAAGATTTCTTTTGCGATTTTGACCAGCCGTCCTGAGTAAGAACGATTATCTCTCCATCGTAGTCCCCGTGCCTACCTGTAACCTCTTGAGCGATGCGTATTACGTTACTAACTATCTCATTCCTTCTATCACAGAAACCGCACGAAGGATTGCGCGGGTCATGCGGCTTATGTGGGCTTTTACCGACATTTATTTCGAGCCATGCCCATGCCGTACCTTTCCCGTGCCCAACCTCGGCATTTATACCGGCAGCTTTCAGTGCTGCTTTGACAGCCTTTGTTTCTTCCGCGTGATTCTCAAAATGGCGCCAACTCATACTATTTCTTGCTTCCTGAAAGGATACTATTATCAGCCATACTGTAATACCTATGATCTCCAGAATTAATGATATAATCTTGTAGTACACGTCCGAACGAGTCTAAACGGTCAAATATATCGTTTGCCAATTTCTTATCATCGAGGGATGGTGCAATACTCCCGGAAGGCTGATTGTGAACGATAATGACCACGTATGCTTCGGTATTTAACGCCGTGCTTATAATCGACTGAGAACACAATTCAAAACCATCAAGATCCCATCGATGAAACGTTATCAGAATAACATTGTTATGATTATCAAGGTACAACACAATTAATTTGTCATCAGCCATATCTCCGGCAGACTTCAAGAAACCTGATACGTCCTTACTGTTATGGTAATATAAATTATTATCTATCATCCTCTCACCTTCCCCGTCCCCTGCCCTGTGTTTGATCTTGTGTTAAATAGTTCTCCATTTGGTCATCCGTTTTATGTATGGAATAGTAAGTTTCTGTAGGAACGGAATTGGCCTTTATTGCATCGTCTGTCAAGGCAGCAAGAGAAATATCATGGCGCGTTGCCCTGCCAACCTGCCATTGTTCTTTTTCCGTGAAGATATATAGGTAATCGCAGAAAGTGTCTTTACAAACGTAGTCTGCGAGTTCAGAGAAACCGTTAAATACGCGCGCCGGCTTCGATGGGTCTCCCCTGTCTCTATGATATGATGTAACCATTGACTGCCACTTAATTTGCTGTTCCTTGGTATATTCGTCGGTCATATAGATAAACGGATGCTTTTCTCCGATATATTTGCCGAGGCCGCTTATATCGCACATGTCAAAAAGCGTGTTCAGTTTATCCTTGTCGGACCAAAAATTCTTTAATAGCGCTCCGTTCCACTTTAAATCACCGTCAAAATGACAGAAAATCCCGGTATATTTCAACGATCCATCCGGCTGCCTTTCTTCTTTAGCAATAAAACTGTTTGTAGCCATTCTCTCACCTTTCCCTTCTCTTATTTTCACTCTCGGACTGATATAAAAACACCTTCGGAGTAGATTGTTTTAACACTTACTCCTTATACGGACCCGGTAACACCATATCTTTTGTCACAAGCACGTTAAAATTTGCACCTGGACGTATTTCTATTGTCGGCTGGATATCTAAATTCTTCTGAAGCATGGTCGTTCCGGCAGCCACAAGATTTTGACCTACGGCGCTGTAAATAATCTGCCCATTTGTAGGGTATGCGCCTTGTGCGTTATTCTGTGATAATTGGCCAATTGCTCCGAAAATACTGATTGCTATTACACTGCCGAAAACCCGGGCTAAATGCTGATCTACTAAATCAGTCATACCGGCCATGCCTTTTAAATCAATACCAGGTTGTCCTTGTAAATCGAAAGAATCACCATTGGGAAATATCAACCGGTTCCAGGCCATCAATACCCTTTCCTGTCCATAGGCAACCTGATTATCATAGACACCGACAATCCTCGTACCTTGCGGAATAAGTAAGTAATTACCGGTTACTGTATCATAAACATTTTGCCTGACTTGGGCGGAGATCTCCCCCGGCAAATCGGAGTTAATACCGGTAATCAAGGTTGCCGGTATTAGGGTTGTCGCTTTAACCTCATAAGGAGATACGGGCTTTTGAAGTACAGAGGACATATAGAATTTACCGGGCTTCTGATTTCCCTTCATGAATTGCTCTTTTTGTTGTTGCATGTTTTGACTCATAGGGTTGCTGTTTTCGACAACACCCGCATCCCCGTTAAGATTTTGGGGTAAACTTATATTATGAGGCAATGAGCCTTTTAGCAATGCAAGCTCCTGTTCAGTATTATTTACCGATCCACTGTTACTGTCCCCCATATCCGGTTTAAAGTTGTTATAAGCAACAATATCGGACCGTTCCCCAGCCTGAATCTGCTGACTGTGGGCACTTGCTAAGCCGACTCCATAACTTCGACTATTATAGGAACGCCTTCCGTTATGAATATACTGAGGATGATGCTGCACTAATGGAGCTCCTGTAGCTGCTATCGGTGCCGGTGCGGTACCTGATGATGTAGCTGACGTACCGGATAATGTATTGGACTGCTGCAGAGACATCGCATCAGATACAGTGAGATTATTATTTACGTGCTGGGTCTCAGTTTGATCAACCATCTGTTCCGCTAAGCTCGCATCAGTATTAAACCCTTGTGGCGCCCCAGCCTGTTGTTTCGCCGGCACCTTACGGCTCATTGTGATTAGAATAATAACGATAATAAGAATCGTTGCTACACCGGTGACCAAAACCACAAACCATTTTTTATTTAAACCTGCCCCTTTCGGCAGGTTTTCTTTTATACCCATGACCCTCCCCTTACTCGTTTTCCATTTTGATATTGATTATTTCGACACGCTCCTGCTGACTGCCCTTTCCACTGATGAGCCAAGCGCGACCAAATAAGCTATCGACGATAAAGAAAGGCTGTTTGTAGCGGTAGTTAATGAGCTCTTTATCTTTACCTCTTGCAAGATAAAGAACCGGCAGCGTTCCTTCTGATACCAAAGATGACATCTGGATAAATGTCTTGTTCCCGTCGTCATAAACCCTAATCGGGCGCCAGACAGGGCTATCTCCTTCAATGCGATAGTCGAAGTTTAATTTGTTGATGTTTACCGTCGTGCCCGGGAAACCGCTTACCGCCTGCGAGTGAGCGTTTGGAGATGCCTCGGATGATTCACCGTCCGGGCCAATGATATTAGCAGCGGCAACATTGTTAAGTATGGTCTCATCAGGATAGTAAAACCTGAGAACCGTTGTATCTGCACCAGTCATACTGACAAGGCCTATAAGATAAGTTCTCTTATTGGTAGATATTGTCATGTCTGTGGCCAGCCCTATGGTGACCGGTTTGAGCTCGATTGATATTGAGCCTGTCGATTTCTCACCGGTAAGGAACATAGACGATTTCCAGTTCACCGTGTCACCCAGGCTGTAGGAATTGACCTTTTCCCCGGCTTCGAGTTGAATTATGCAGAAGTGATCGGGACTGCAGCTTATGATCGGTTTATATGTAGGGGAGTAAGGGTAAATCGGAAAGTTATCCTGACTATCTACTTTTGTTAATTTACCGGTTTTCTTATACTCATTATATGCTTTGACGATATCAGGATTGTTCTGTAATCCATACGTGGTTGAGACTTCCGGCAATACCGGCTTTTCAACTTTTTCGACGACAACCTGATTAGGTTTCACGATGTTTTGTCCGGTCGGTCCCTGTTCCTTTGTGCCAGCAGTACAGCCCACAAGCATAGCACCCATAATAAGTAACATTACATACTTATAAACAACCATTCTCATCTCCTTTATGTTTACCCCATGACTGGGGCAATACTAATTGTTAAAACGTAAAAACCGAACGGGTTATACTGAAATATCATAC
>DAHXOM010000120.1 GCA_027364825.1 bacterium
GGTGTAAAATCAAACAAAGGCAAACTTTCCTATTGCATTTTTTAAGTTAAAATATTAAGGAATCGTTATGAAAAAAAGACACACTATAAATAGCGGTTTTCAAAAATCTGTTGTAATCGGAGAAGGTGATATTACCCTGGACCAGGTTGCCGACATTGCGCGCGGCAATGCCCGCGTGCTTATCAGCACAAAGAAAGATTTTGTCAGGAGGATGAAGCAGTCCCAGGCAACCCTCCAGCATGCCCTTGATGCTGGGGAGCCCATCTATGGGGTAACCACTGGATACGGCGCCGCCTGCGGCAACAGGATCAAGAAGCACAATACGGAAGAGCTCGGGAATAACCTGATCAAATACCACGGCTGCGGTACCGGCGAACCGTTGGGGATAGAAGAAACACGTGCATCCATGGTGTGCAGGCTCGCTTGCTTTGCACACGGATACTCGGGTGTCTCTGTTAACCTGCTGCATGCCCTGGCCGATCTGCTCAATAATAATATAACGCCAATTGTACCGTCCCTTGGTTCTGTCGGTGCATCCGGGGACCTTACCCCGATGTCGTATCTTGCGGCCTGCCTGGCCGGAGACAGGGAGGCCGTGTATAAGGGACGCAGGATGAATTCGGGCAAAGCGCTCTCTCTGGCCGGACTTTCGCGATACCGGTTCCTTCCCAAAGAACCTCTCGGCATGATGAACGGAACATCGGTCATGACAGGTATTGCCGTGCTCAATCTGAAAAAGAGCAGGGCAATCGTTGAAGCGGCACTCGCTGCATCGGCACTTTCTCTGCACGCACTCATGGGACATGAACGCCATTTTCATCCCTCGGTAACCGATTCAAAGCCACACCCGGGCCAGCAGCTGACCGGGGAAAAACTGCGCAATCTTCTTTCCTGCACCGACTGTCCCCCGGAATCGGGTGAGGAAGACGATCTCCAGGACCCTTATTCCACCCGCTGCTCTCCGCAGGTCCTCGGCGTTGTCTATGATGCATTCGAATGGATTGAGCAATGGGTTCACCGGGAGGTGAACAGCTCCAATGATAATCCGCTGGCAAACGGAGAGAACGGGGAGATGTTCATGGGCGGCAATTTTTACGGCGGGCATATCGCGTACGCCATGGATGCACTGAAGAGTGCACTGGCATCGGTTGCAGATATGGCAGACCGCCAGATGGCGCTCCTGGTCGACAGGAGGTTCAACCGGGGACTCCCGGCAAACCTCGTGAAGGTGACGGGAGAGAAGCAGCTTCTCCATCACGGGTTTAAAGGTATGCAGATCACGGCATCGGCCTTGACCGCAGAGGCTCTGAAAAACACCATGCCTGCCGCATCCTTTTCACGGTCCACTGAATCCCATAATCAGGACAAGGTGAGCATGGGTACCATAGCTGCGCGGGACGCTGCATGGCAGTGTGAACTGGTGGGCCGCGTTGTAGCCATACATCTCATGGCCTCTGTGCAGGCATGCGAATTGCGGGGCGACCTGGACGGAAGGCCAATGCTTGCATCCATGGTAAAGAGCGTGCGAAAAGTAGTGAAAGAGACGGTTTTCGACCGGCCTATGGACAAAGATATCGAGGCCCTCACCCGTGCATTACCGGAGCTGGTACATTCTCTATGACAGACAAAGCGATACGCTCATTCTCCGTCAGGCTCAGCGTGCCCTTTCACCATGTCGACCCCATGCAGGTCGTCTGGCACGGGCATTACTTTGAATACTTTGAGGCGGCGAGGGACGGCTTGTTCGAAAGTGCGAACATCAACCTCGAGAGCTTCTATGCGAAATACGGGTACATCTTTCCCGTCATCCGCGGTTCTGTGAAATTTATCCGTCCCCTGCGTTATAAAGATATATTTGTGTGTACTGCGCGGGTCTTAGACATCAAGCGCAAGATTGTCATCGAATACGAGATCACGCGGGAATCCTCCCCTGCCCGGTTTACAACCGGCCGGACAGAACAGGTTGTGCTCAAGATGCCGGAAGCAGAAATCCAATACGAAATCCCGGTAGAAATTGTCGAGGCGCTGGGACTCCGGACATGAACGGCGATTTTTTTGATGCACTGCGCGCCGGCACTGAAAGGATTTCTGTATGGGCAGCCCTCCTGGACAGCATCAATGTGTTCCCTGTTGCAGACGGAGACACAGGCCGCAATTTATTGATAAGCCTCCTGCCGCTGAAATCATCAGTCCGGGACCGCGCTGTCCTCACTGAAAAACTGTTTATGTCGGCACGCGGAAATTCCGGAAACATTGCCGCTCAATTCTTTACGGGCCTCTTATCATACGGGGACTCAAGACCGTTGACGGACGCTGTTCATGAAGGTACCAGCCGCGCATGGCAGGCCATAGCAGATCCGCTCCCGGGCACCATGCTCAGTGTTTTCGACGGGCTGGAAAGCGCTTTGAAAGAATTTCCCACGGATGGACCTGTCGATAAAGAGGGTGCATGGATATCCGGAGTAATGAAAAGTCTTGAAAAGGTTGTATTGGGAACAACGCAGGCCCTGCCTGTCCTGAAGAATGCAAATGTCGTTGATTCGGGGGCCCTGGGCATGTTTATTTTTTTTGATGCCTTTTTGAACACCTTTTACCGGAGCGATCCGCAATTCGCCCCGGTATCCGGCATCTTCAGAGAACACCTCGCGGTTCAAGGATCCGCCGCAGAAAACAATGAATCCGGAAACTGTGTTGATGCCGTGGTACGGTTCAAAAACAGGGAGCAAAAATCCATGCAAGCGCTGTCGGCGCTCGGGGTAAGCCTCGTATCCCAGGAATACGGAGACCGCGTAAAGATCCATCTGCACACCAGCGATCAGTCCCATGTACGGGATGTACTTTCCCGTGACGGCAGTATCATCCAGTGGGTATCTGATGATCTGGCAGTCCAGGCAAGGGCATTCCATTCCGGGCATGTCCGCCAGGCCATCCATATCGTGACCGATGCCGCGGGTAGTCTGACACGGGACGACGCCAGACAGCTCAACATAACACTCCTTGACAGCTATATAACCCTGGGAACAAAAGACGCACCGGAAACATATGTCGATCGTGCGGAACTGTATCTGGCAATGAACAAGGGCATAAAAGTGACCACGTCCCAGGCGTCGATATTCGAGCGCCACCAGCATTATGAAAAGGTACTCAGCTTGTACGGTTCAGCTCTTTATCTGTGCGTCGGTTCTGCATTCACCGGTAATTACGATGTCGCTATGGACTGGAAGAAAAAACACGACCCCGAAGACCGCCTCAGGGTCATCGACACGGGAGCAGCCTCAGGCAGACTGGGCATCCTTGCTATGGCTGCGGCGCGGTACGCAATAACTGCACAAACCGATAAAGATGTCCTTGATTTCGCCGCACGTGCAGGAGCAAAAAGCGAGGAATACATCTTTTTAGACACGCTCCACTTCCTCGCTGCCGGGGGAAGGATATCAAAAACAAACGCTGTTTTCGGAGACCTGTTGCGCATGAAACCCGTCGTCAGTCCGACGGCGCAGGGGGCTAAAAAGGTGGCCATAGTCCGGAATAAAAAAGACCAGGTCGCTTTTGCCGTGGAGAAATTGAAAAGGGGTATCGGTACGGAGGATCGTGCGCTGATTATGGTTGAATACACGGACAATAGAGCGTGGATGGAAAAAGAGATTGCTCCTCTGGTCAAAAGCCTGTTTCCGCATGCAGAGATCATCGTTCAGCCTTTTTCACTTACCTCCGGAGTCCACATGGGCCCCGGTACCTGGGGCATAGCATTCCTTCCTGATAATTAGAGACTACTACCAATATATGCAAAAGCTACAAGGCATAGTTATAGTGTCATTGCGAGGAATCCAGCCATGGGCAGGGCGACGAAGCAATCTTATGTATACAGAGGGATTGCTTCGCTTTGCTCGCAATGACAAGTTGTTCTGCAGGAGTGAGAAGAATGATATCACCAAATAAAACGCCGATACTGCAGGTGGCCGTCAGGATTCTGAAAGGCCAGTACATGATGATGATGTTCGCGGTATTCGGAACAGGAATACTGCTTGGACACCTTCTTACACCGTTCCTGCTCCTGTACGATAAACTCGCCGGACATGAACCCCTGCGGAACCAGAGAGTATTCAGAGGATTTGTAATTCTATGGCTTCGGCTCATGGAAAAAGGAGGGCTGCTCAAAGCACTCCCGCACCGCGGGAAGATCATGGATGGGCCGTGCGTCGTCATAGCCAATCATCCGGGTCTTTTTGATGTCCTCGTTTTGATCCGTGATGTCCCGAAAATGTCCCTCATAGCAAAGCAGCCCCTGAGGACCAGGCTCGGTATGGGCTATTTATTCAAGCTTGCGGATTGGATCTTCGCAACCAGCAATGCGGATGCCTCCATGGCCATGGAAACCACGAATAAAGCAGTGGATGTGCTGGGGCGGGGCTATAAGTTTATGCTCTTCCCCGAAGGAACGCGGTCGCCGAAAGCAGGACTGCTCCGCTTCAGGGCCGGTGCCTTCAAGCTTGCACGGCTGGCCGATGTACCTATCCAGCCGGTACTCATAAGGAACACGCCTCCATTTTTACCTCACGAAGACCGTTGGTACTACCCGCCGTACGAAACGTCCCTTCTTCAGCTTGAGTTTTTAGATCCCCTGCCTCCGCCCAAAGAGAAAGAAGAGCGCAGGACTGCAGCCATGGTGGAGGACACTTTCCGCATCGCACTGGGTGTGGATCATGATACAACAACTTGATATCAGTTTAACTGATGTCCCTTATTTCTCCGAAATGTTCACCGGCCATTACTTTTTAGATTGACATATTACGAATATATACTATATAAATAATCAAACACTAAATACATGGGGATATAATGAACACAAAGGCACTTGTCCCGGTTGAAACAATAGAACAGAAGATTCTGTTAATTCGAGGACACAAGGTTATGCTTGCCGGGGATCTCGCAGAACTTTATGGAGTAGAAGTCCGAAGATTAAATGAACAAGTGAAACGAAATAGTAAACGTTTCCCAGAAGATTTTATGTTTCAGCTTACTAAAGAAGAAACCGATTTTTTAAGATCGCAATTTGCGATCTTAAAGAATGACAGAGGACAGCACCAAAAATATCTTCCCTATGCATTCACAGAACAAGGTATTGCCATGCTTTCAGGTGTTTTGAATAGTGAGCGCGCTATTGAAGTAAATATTCAGATTATGCGGGCATTCGTAAAACTGCGCGAAATATTTGCAACCAACAAAGAGTTCGCTCATAAATTGGCAGAACTTGAACGGAAAGTTGGATCGCATGATGAAGTAATACGATCTCTTGTAATTGCTATCAAAGAACTGCTGGTCCAACCCGAACCAAAACACCGCAGAATAGGATTCTTATGAAATGTTCCAATTTCCCTTGCTATCAACGCGCCCATTAAGAGCGGCGGGGCGGGTACACAGGCGAAGCTTGGGTCATGGGGGCTATGGCTGCGACAGCAGACACTGTCCCTGTTGCATTCCCTAGATAAGCATAAGTGTTTGGTTGTGCCGTTTCAATACAACTTAATACTAATATCAAGAACGAAAGAAATATTTACTCTATATTATTCAACATTTAGACCTCAGAAGAACACCATAAACGCGCCATCAATGTTCGAGAATTTCTTCACAATTAAATGACTATTTAAATCAATCACAAAAAGCATCGATTGATCAGTAGTAGCATCTGAAGTCTCAGCATAAAGAAATCTGCTGTCAGGGCTTATTCCTATTACCGCTAAATTGTTTTCATTAGAAAGTGTAAGCGTAGTAATGTACGAACCTGTATTAACATTGTAAAATTTAATAACTCCTGTTGTTTGTATATCGACAACTAAACCCAATGAATTCGTAATGTCGCGAGTTGGAATGAAGATTAATTGTGTAGCATCTGGTGTGATA
>DAHXOM010000128.1 GCA_027364825.1 bacterium
TAGTTCAATCATCGGCGGCGTACGTTTGAAAGTAGGCTGGACCATATATGACGGGACCATTAAAACCCATTTGAAAGATTTTACAAATTCAATAAAGATATAAAGTGTTAAGGAGAAAATTATGGCGTTAGGAATAAGATATGATGAAATAACAAGTATTATAAAAGAACAGCTTGAAGGCTATGATTATAAAGTTGAAAAATCAGAAGTAGGTACTGTCATATCGGTCGGCGACGGTATCGTACGGGCATACGGGCTGGAGAAGGTCATGGCAGGAGAGCTGGTGGAATTTGAAGACGGCACAAAAGGCCTTGTCCTTAACCTTGAAGAAGAGAGTGTCGGAATCTCGGTCATGGGAGAGGTTACCGACATTAAAGAGGGACAGACCGTAAAAAGGCTGTCAAGAATCATGGAGGTTCCTGTCGGCGACGGTATGATCGGCAGGGTTGTTAATCCCCTTGGAGAGCCCATAGACGGTAAGGGCCCGATAAAAAGCAAGGAAACAAGAAAGGTGGAGATTAAGGCACCCGGTATTGTCATGCGTCAGCATGTTAAAGAACCCCTCCAGACAGGAATCAAGGCTATAGACTCAATGATCCCGATAGGAAGAGGACAGAGGGAGCTTATCATCGGTGATCGGCAGACAGGTAAAACCGCTGTCGTCCTTGATACCATCATAAACCAGAAGGGCAAGAATATTGTTTGTATATATGTGGCAATAGGGCAGAAACAGTCCACCGTGGCACAGGTTGTTGATAAGCTGACACAGTACGGTGCAATGGAATACACGATCGTTGTTTCAGCTACAGCGAGTGAACCTGCTCCGCTGCAATACATAGCGCCCTATTCGGGATGTACCATGGGTGAATATTACAGGGACAGCGGCAAGCATGCTGTTATCTTTTACGACGACCTTTCAAAGCACGCCGTAGCATACCGTCAGTTGTCTTTGCTGCTCAGAAGACCGCCGGGAAGAGAGGCATTCCCCGGAGATGTATTCTATCTCCATTCGCGGTTACTGGAGAGGGCAGCAAAACTTTCCGAAAAGAATGGAGGAGGGTCTCTTACCGCTATGCCGATCATTGAAACACAGGCAGGCGACGTGTCCGCGTACATTCCCACGAATGTAATTTCAATAACGGATGGACAGATCTTCCTTGAAACAGACCTTTTTTATGCCGGTATCAGACCCGCGGTGAATGTTGGTATATCCGTATCAAGGGTCGGAGGCGATGCGCAGATCAAGGCCATGAAACAGGTTGCAGGCAGGTTGAGACTTGAGCTTGCACAGTATCGGGAGATGGCGGCATTTTCACAGTTTGCATCCGATCTGGATAAAGCAACCCAGATGCAGTTGAACCGTGGTGCACGGCTTACGGAACTGCTGAAGCAGCCTCAGTACAAGCCGGTAGCAGTCGAAGAACAAATCCTGAGCATCTTTGCGGGAACGAACGGCTATCTTGATGAGTACCCTGTTGACATTGTTGGCAGGTATGAAAAAGAGATGTTGTCGTTTGTCAAGGCGAAGTATCCCGATTTATTGAAGAAAATCGCGGAGAAAAAAGCCCTCGATGAAACGCTGATTAAATCCGTAAAAGAAGCGCTTGATAAATTCAAGTCAGAATTTAACGTTAAGGGATAAAAATGCCGACACTTGCTGTTATTAGAAAGCGAATAAAAACCGTAACCAATACGGCAAAGATCACAAAAGCAATGAAGATGATCGCTGCTGTCAAGCTGAGAAAGATGCAGCAGCAGGCAGTGAATGCAAGGTCGTATTCGCGGAAGATAGAAGAGATGGTCCATCAGATCACAGCTCAGATAGATACAACCATGCATCCGCTGATGAGAAGGCCCGAAAAGATCAAAAAAAGCCTTATCATTCTCGCAACTTCCGACAGAGGACTGTGCGGCGGCTTTAACAGCAATATAATACGGCTGGTTTCACAGGAGATACAGGAAAGTAAAAAAGAAAACAGGGAGCTCGAGTTCATTGCAACCGGCAGGAAAGGCAGGGACTTTTTAAGAAGGTACAACCTGCATATAAAGCTTGACCTGAGCGGCTCGTCGGGAAGTCCCGACTACAGTAATGTCATGGATATAGCAAATGCGGTCATGAAAGACTTTTCGGATGCAAACTACGATGAAGTCAAATTCATCTATAATAAATTTGTATCCATACTGACGCAAAAAGCAACAATAGAACATCTTTTGCCGATCAGCAGGGTTGAGGTATCCGAGCATACAGACGGATCCGACGATATAAAGGTTATCTACGAACCGTCTCTTGCTGAGATACTATCGAGTTTGCTGCCCCGGATGATCGAGAGCAGGATTTATCATACCTTACTGGAGTCGGCAGCAAGCGAACATGCGGCGAGGATGACTGCAATGGATGCGTCGACAAACAATGCAAAAGAAATGACCGATCATCTGACGCTGGTAATGAACAGGGCGCGGCAGAGTACGATAACAAAAGAACTTATGGATATTGTCAATGGTGCAGAGGCAATGCGATGAAGCCTGTTATGACCGGTTATGCCAGCTTCGGAACATACATGATGTATTATAACGGGAATATAGTTCAATATATTGAGGAGGACTAAAGATGCCAAGTGAGAGAACAAATGGTAAAATAAAGCAGGTCATTGGTGCAGTAGTTGACGTTGAATTTGAATCGGAATCCGGAGTACCAAAGATCTTCTCGGCTTTAAAAACAACCAATAAAGCTATTTCTGATAAAGAATGGAACCTTACACTTGAAGTTGCCCAGCAGCTGGGTGAAAACACGGTACGGTGTATTGCAATGGATTCGACCGAAGGACTTGTAAGAGGTATGCCGGTTATGGACACCGGTGATGTTATTTCGATCCCCGTTGGAAAAGAGGTGCTGGGAAGGATACTGAACGTTATCGGTGAGCCTGTCGACGAGATGGGGCCGGTAAATGCAGCCAAGAAATATCCCATTCACCGGAAGCATCCGGATTTTGAAGATCAAGCAACAAGCATAGAGATGTTCGAAACAGGTATAAAAGTCGTTGATCTGCTGGCACCTTATCAGAAGGGCGGAAAGATAGGCCTCTTCGGCGGTGCGGGTGTCGGTAAGACGGTTATCATCATGGAGTTGATCCATAACGTTGCAATGCAGCATGGAGGTTTTTCTGTATTCGGCGGAGTCGGTGAAAGAACCAGGGAAGGAAACGATCTCTGGACCGAAATGAAAGAATCGGGTGTTTTAAGCAAAACAGCACTCGTGTATGGACAGATGAATGAACCACCCGGCGCAAGGGCAAGGGTCGGTCTTTCGGCATTGACCGTTGCGGAGTATTTCAGGGATGAAGAGCACCAGGACGTGCTGCTGTTCATAGACAACATATTCAGGTTTACGCAGGCCAATTCAGAGGTCTCCGCTCTGTTGGGAAGGATACCTTCAGCTGTTGGTTATCAGCCTACGCTCTCAACCGACCTCGGTGAGCTTGAAGAGAGGATTACATCCACAAAGCAGGGGTCCATAACATCCGTTCAGGCCATTTATGTGCCTGCGGACGACCTGACAGACCCTGCACCTGCAACCACGTTTGCACACCTTGATGCAACTACCGTTCTGTCAAGACAGCTGGTCGAAATTGGTATCTACCCTGCGGTTGACCCCCTCGATTCAACATCCAGGATACTCGACCCTCTCGTTATCGGTGAGGAACACTATAAAGTTGCACGGGACATCCAGAGAATACTCCAGAAATACAAAGACCTGCTGGACATAATTGCCATCCTTGGTATCGACGAGCTGTCCGAAGACGATAAGCTGGTTGTTTCAAGGGCAAGGAAGATACAGAGGTTCCTCTCTCAGCCGTTCTTTGTCGCAGAGCAGTTCACGAATTTCCCGGGCAAGTATGTCAAACTTGCGGACACAATACGGGGGTTCAGGGAGATTGCTGAAGGTAAGCACGACGCAATACCGGAACAGGCATTTTACATGGTCGGTACCATAGAAGAGGCTCTCGAGAAGGCGAAACAGTTAACAGTATAATGATATGCCGTTAAAATTAACCATCATAACGCCTGAAAAGGTTATAGTTGAAAAAGATGTCGATGAAGTTGTGGCACCGGGCTGGCTCGGTGAATTCGGGGTCTTGCCCGGACATGCACGGTTCATAACCCTGCTCAATATCGGGGAACTGAAATACAAGACCGGCGGTGAAGAAGAGCATCTGGCAGTCAACTGGGGTTTTGCAGAGATAAACCAGACACGGATGACCGTACTTGTGGAAACCGCAGAATTCGATCATGATATCGATTTCAAGCGGGCACTTGCAGCAAAGCAGCGTGCAGAAGAAGAGATTAAAAAGGTCTCCATGATAGATGCACAGTATGAGGCTATTGAGGCTGCGTTAAGGAGAGCACTGCTCAGGCTTGAGATATACCAGAAATACGGCAAGCAGGGTTAATTTATCGCCCGGGGGGAAGAAAGAGTTGTTTCTTCTGCCGGGAACACAGCGGAGCCGGGCCGGACAATGTCTTTTGTTTTCGCGTCCATTCATTTCTTTCTGTCATGCGTGTCCAGCCTTGGTCATGTTAAATTCCAATTTGTATAATGCCTTTTTTTGTTGTATACATGACAGAGAGGTATACGGTACATAAAATAATTATATGAACCTTTTAAGAATAGCGCTTGCACAGATGAACAGCCGCGTAGGCGGGCTGCGGGAAAATGCCGATAAGATGAAGGGCTTTATAAAGGAAGCCAAAAAAAACCAGGCAAATATCGTTGTTTTCCCGGAGCTTGCTCTTACCGGTTATCCTCCGGAAGACCTGCTTTTAAAGCCGGAATTTATAAAGGCGAATGTAAAGGTACTTCAGGATGTTATAAAAGCTGCCGAAGATATAACCGCCGTTGTTGGTTTTGTGGAACTGGATTCGGATCTCTACAACGCCGCCGCGCTCATCAGCAATAAAAAACTGATCAGCACCGCGAGGAAGGCTTTCCTTCCGAACTACGGGGTATTTGATGAGTACCGATATTTCCAGAGAGGCACGGTCTTCCCGGTCTATGTCCTGAACGATGTTAAGATCGGCGTCAATATATGCGAGGATATCTGGTATCCGGATGGCCCTGTTCTGTATCAGGCGCTTGGAGGGGATGCCGAAGTAATAATCAATATCAATGCATCGCCGTATCATGCCAATAAACAAATCATGAGGGAGCGCATGCTTGCTACCAGAGCGCAGGACAATGCAGCAGCCGTGGTTTATGTGAATATGGTAGGCGGACAGGATGAGCTTGTGTTTGACGGCGGAAGCATGATTTTTTCCGAGTCCGGAGAGCTCATTGCAAGAGCGCATCAATTCAAAGAAGAAATGTTGATTGCGGACATCGATATCAGCGGTATTCTGCGGACTAGGCTCCACGACCCGAGGAGAAGGGAGGATAAACTCACCTTCGATCCCGATACCGTGATCAAAACATATAAACTGGATTCAAAACTCAAGACTCAAAATTCAAAATTGAAAATCAAGCGAGTCATACACAGCCTGCTCGGACAGGAAGAAGAATTGTACACGGCATTGGTCACAGGAACAAGGGATTATCTTTCAAAGAACGGATTTCAGAAGGCTGTCATAGGATTGAGCGGGGGTATAGATTCTTCATTGGTAGCATGTATAGCTATTGATGCGCTGGGCAAGAACAATGTGGTCGGCGTGTTTATGCCGTCGATGTACAGCTCGAACGAGAGTAGGGAAGACGCATCCCTTCTTGCTGAAAATCTCGGGATTCAATTCAAAGAGATACCCATTACCGATGTATACGATACTTATTTAAACACGTTTTCCGCTCATTTTAGCGGCAGGAAACCGGACATAACAGAGGAGAACATTCAAGCAAGAATACGCGGAAATATCCTGATGGGTCTTTCGAACAAGTTTGGATGGCTTGTACTGACAACCGGCAACAAGTCGGAAATGAGTGTGGGCTATGCAACCCTTTACGGAGATATGGCAGGTGGGTATGCCGTAATAAAGGATGTATCAAAGACACTGGTATACAGACTGGCAGCATATAGAAACCAACTCAAAACTCAAAATTCAAGACTCAAGAATACAAACTCAAAACTCAAAATTCAAAATTCAAAATTAATACCGGAACGGGTTTTCTCAAAGCCGCCAACAGCAGAATTGAGACCGAACCAGAAGGATGAAGATTCTCTGCCTCCCTATTCGGTCCTGGATCCGATCCTTGCCATGCTTATTGAAGAGGACATGAGTATCGATGAAGTAGTGGCAGCAGGTTACAGCAGGCAGACTGTTTTAAAGGTCCAGCATCTAATTGATGTGAGTGAGTACAAGAGAAGGCAGGCCCCGCCGGGTGTTAAAGTAACCAAAAAGGCCCTTGGAAAAGACCGGAGAATGCCTATAACAAACAGGTACAAAGAGTTGTAGAGTTCAAAGTTGAAAAGTTTAAGAGTTTTGGATCATTGTCAATGTTGATAATCGAAGATTTACATACCAGCTATAACGGCATTGAAGTGCTTCACGGTATCAATATTGAAGTTAAAAAGGGAGAGAAGGTCGCACTCCTTGGCGCAAACGGCGCAGGCAAGACAACAACGCTTTCGAGCATCGTTGGTATTGCAAAAGAAAAAAAAGGAAAAATCGTATTTAACCGGCAGGACATAACGCATTTGGAAACACACGATGCAATAGAAAAAGGCATCGTACTTATTCCGGAAGGCAGACATATTTTTACAAAGCTTACCGTAGAGGAGAATATTCGCATCGGCGGTTTTTTGCTGTCCAAACATCGCAACGATATGCAGGAAAATATGGAAAGAATATACTCCCTGTTTCCTTTCTTAAAAGACAGAAACAGTCAGATGGCCGGTACGCTGAGCGGCGGGGAGCAGCAGATGCTTGCCATAGCACGGGGACTTATCGGTAATCCTAAACTCATGCTCCTCGATGAACCTTCTCTCGGACTGTCCCCTCTGTTGGTTACAAAGATATTTAAAATCATTGACGAGATAAACAATATGGGTGTTTCTATACTCATTGTCGAGCAAAATGCGAATATAGCACTCGATTTTACCGATAAGGCTTATGTTCTTGAACTTGGAAACATAAACCTATCGGGTTCATCAAAGCAGATAAAAGAAGATGATAGAATAAAGACGGCATACCTTGGTATGTAAAAACGCTATGGAGGATAAATGGCAAAAAGATTAACGAGAAAGAAGTTAAAGCAAAAAGACGAATTTATAACGACTGCAGAAAAGATTATAAACTCGGCAACGAAGTACAAATCATCTTTCATTGTAGCAGGAATAGTATTTCTGTTTACCCTTATTTTTGCATCAATTGGATTTTACTATTACAAAGATTATTCCAAAAAGGGGAGCATCACCTATTTCCAGGACCTGCATCTGTATGAGATGGCAACAAATAGTCACGACAAAAAGGATATAACAAATGCACTGGATGCGTTTGAATCCCTTAAAACGGAATTCAAGTTTTTAAGGATTTCAAAACTTGCAATGATATATATAGGCAATTGTCAATATATGCTCGGCGATTATGACAAAGCCATTGAAACATATAAATCATTTCTCGTTACATGGGGGGACACCGACAACTATATAGCTTCAATAGCATATAACGGAGAGATTGAATCATATATTGCCAAAAATGATTGTAAATCAGCATTACCAATAATAGATAACCTTCTCAAGAACAAAGATAATTCATTTGTTCAACTAACATATCTCCATGCTGTTGATTGCTATCTCAAGCTCGATCAACCGGAAAATGCTACAGGATTGTTAAAGGACGGTCTTAATAAGTACAGTAATAACAGTGAGTTATCGGAACAACTTACAAAGCTTATGGCGTATGTAAAAGCACAAAAACAAAACCATATTGTGAATTTTGACACAAACAAGTTTTGATCCAGATGCTCAAGATTATTGTATTAATTAACCTTTTGGTTGCGAGTACTTTTCATGGGTACAGTATGTTATTTTTTTATAGAATCATGCCTGCTAATCCGCCTGTATTTCATACTGACCTGCAGTTTCATCACCAACAGTTATGCTCACCGATTATAAAGGACAATATATTATACCAGGGCCTGCAAGATGGAACCATACTATCGCAACATATTGAAACTAAAAGAGTTTTATGGGAATATCATGTGATCGGCCAACCGACAGGTACTGTCTATGACAACGATATATTCGTTGTAACCACACTCAAAGGGACTATTTATGCGTTAAACATGAATAATGGCAATCTTATGTGGTCTTATGATACACATAAAGAAATACTATCTGAGCCTGTTATAGACGGTAATAACCTCTATATCCAGACATCACTTGACACCTTATATGCGTTTAATGCACAAGACGGCAGCCTGAAATGGCAATACAGCTCAAAAAATGTCTTTGAAGGGTTGATTGTCCATCTAACGCCTGCACCCTATATATCAAATAACATCCTTTATACAGGCTTTTCAAACGGTGATGCAGTTGCTCTTGATGCTCATACAGGTAAGCTCTTATGGACACACAAGCCGGCGACGGTAAAACAGCTGCAGGATATTGTTATACAAGCGGTAGGTAATGAGAATATAGTAATATTTGCCAGTTATGATAACGGTTTGATGTGCCTGAGTAAAAAGGATGGAACCATGGTCTGGGAACGCAATGACCTGAAACGTGCCTTTGGCCTGTATCTAACAGGCAGTGCAATTTATGCGACATTTGTCGATGGAAAGGTTTACAGGCTTGATGTGAGAACAGGTGATACGATATGGAAAACCGATATAGGCAATGAATCGGGTCTATTTGCACCGGCACAGTATCAGAAATTGATTGTAGTTGGTGTTGGAAGAGACCGATATAAGGGTATTGTGCTGCTGGACCGGGATAACGGTCATATCATAAAACATTTTTCTATTGTATCGGGCTTATCTGCAGTACCAATTACCTGGAATAACAGGATTTATGCTACATCAAACGGTGGTTTTCTGTATTGCTTTCAATAATACCTAACTTCCCATAAGAGATATTATGTCAACTAATATTAACCTTGAATCTTAAGTCTTGAATTTCTCTAATTTTGAATCTTGAATTTTGAGTTTTGAATTTTTTCATCAATCCCTCACGCCTCTTTCGAACTTTCTTGCAGACAGGCGCCTCATGGTATTGAGAGCTAAGACCTGCAAAATGTCCTTTCTTGGGTATACCACCCTTTTTATGATGGAAGGTACTGAATAGAACTTTCTATAGGCATAGACAAGACCATCGAGGAGCTGCTGGCTTGACAGTTTCTTGTGCCGGAAGACCACGTGGTTTGCATCGTACTTCGACCAGTCTTTATGCAGGAGAAGACCTTCTTTCTCCATTTGTTCGAAAAGTTCAGTTCCCGGGAATGGTGTAAGGATATAAAAATTCGCTCCATCAAGCTTATTATCGATGCCGAACTGTACCGTACGATCGAAAACCCCTTCATCGTCGTTCTCAAGACCGAAGATGAAAGAACCGAACACCTTTATACCTGATGACTTTATCTTTGCTATTGCCTCTGTATACTGGTCACCCATGTTAAAGGACTTGTGTATGGACTTCAGGTTGTCTGTAGAGATCGTTTCTATGCCCATAAACAGCCATTCACATCCGCTTTCCCGTGCGAGTTCAAGCAGTTCAGGGTTCCTTGCTATTCGCATATCCCCCTGGCCTACCCATTTGACGCCGAGCGGTTTCATTTTTTTGAACAGCTCTTTTGCATGTTTTATGTCTCCATAGATGTTATCGTCTATAAATCCTATCCACTTATCATCAAGACTCTCTATTTCTCTAATAACAGCATCTACAGGCATGTGCCTGAACCTGTAGCCATAGAATTGAGTCACAGAGCAGTAAGAACAATTATGAGGGCATCCTCTTGATGTCATAATCGGATTCGGCATTGAGTACGATTTCTTATTAATAAGACCTCTTTTAATCAAACCATTACCGTTCGAAAGGTCATAAGCAGTACCTTTGTATATGGGTTTTAACTGATTGTTTTCAAAGTCCGTTAATAAGGTATGCCATACATTTTCAACCTCTCCTGTGACAATTGCATCTGCGTGCTGTATAGCCTCATCAGGAAGCATGGAAACATGGATACCTCCGAGTATTACCTTGGTACCCCTTTTCCTATAAATATCGGCAATCTCATAAGCCCTGTTTATAACAGCGGTCATGCCTGTAATGCCGACAATGTCCGGTTTTTCGTTAAAATCTATGTCCGTAATGTTCTCGTCAATAATTTTTACCTCAAAGTTCTCCGGTGTTAATCCGGCTATCAACGGCAGATTGATCGGTACCAACGATGCCTTTCTCTTTCTGTGCTTTATATCCCTGTTCTTTGAAGGCGCGGGATATATCAGGTGCAGTTTGTGTGTTTTAGTAATGTTCGTAACCTCTCTTTTGTGTTATTAAGTGATAATAGTTGTTAAAATTCCATAAATCAAGCAAATAATTTAATATAATAAAACTGTGCTAAAACTCACTGCACAGGTCAAATATATTTTTGATACCATCAATAAGGCATTTCTGGGATATTCTTTCGTTGACGCCATGCATGGTATCTACCTCTTCCTGGCTGAACAAGCATGGAATAAACC
>DAHXOM010000135.1 GCA_027364825.1 bacterium
TAGTTATATCCAAAACCTGCATAACAAGATTTTTTATCTTTGCAAGCATATTCAACCTATTATTTTTAATGTTCTCATTGTCACTCATGACAAGCACTTTATCAAAAAAGGTATTGATAGGCTCTACCAGATTTTGAATCAAATTTATATAGCCAATGTAATTTCCTTTTGCAAGTGCTGATTGAATTTTTGGCTCTGCTTCCAAGTAGCTGTTATATAAGGCCTTTTCTGATGGTTCAACAAGAAGCTTTCCATTGACCTCTCCGGGAGCGTGTTTTTTTGAGATATTCATGACCCTCTTAAAGGCAAGTTGTAGTGGCTCAAAATCCGGTTGAAACACGATGTCTTTTAAAGCATCGACCCTTTGATCCGCTTCAAGGATATTTTCAGGCTCCGTTACAATGACCGCGTCAATAAGCTTATTTACGTTTGCATTGAATTTTAGCTTTTCTTTTAGGAAATATTCTTTTGATATTGTTTCTAATTCTGGGCGTTGCAGGTTAGTCACATCCTGTGTTGTTATACCTCGTCTTTTTATATCTTCTCTGAGCACTTCATCCGTCATAAACGAGTTATCAATATCATCTTTGTTGATATATTTATCTTTGAGTATACCCTCAAGTCGTGTATAAAAGAAACCAAGTATTGAATTCTTGAGTTCGCTCTGATTGGTGATATGTTTATACTGTCCGATACTGAAATCTATGAGTTCTTTTATATTTACTGATATACCGCTTTCCGCAGGGGGAAGATCCGGTGATATCGGTAACATCGTTAATAGAATACTTATTGCAGCCCGCCTTAATCCGTAAGGGTCCTGTGTACCGGTAGGAACCTCTCCGATACTAAAGAAGCCTACAACTGTGTCTGTTTTGTCAGCTATAGAAACAAGTGCGCCGGGCATTAATTGGGGTACACTGTTACGATGTTCAGCAATTGCGTATGCTATTATCCGTGCCGATGCATCTTTTTTCAATATATACTGTTTTCCTATAATCCCCTGAAGTTCCGGGAACTCGGACACAAGCCTTGTCGCGAGGTCGGCCTTGCAGAGCCTTGCCGCCTCGAGGGTTACAACCTTTAAAGCCTCGTCGAGCTTAATCTCCTCACACAAATATGCAGCTATAGCTTTTATCCTCTGTGTCTTGTCGTAAAGGCTCCCAAGCCTGGGATAGAACGTCATGCCTTTCAATAGTTCTACGTATGTTTCGAGCGGCTGTTTTATGTCTTCACGGTAATAGAACTCAGCGTCCTCAAGCCTTGCTCGCAGCACACGCTCATAGCCCTTTCTGATAACGGCCTTATCCCCATACGGATTGTTGCTTATCCCTATAAAATAAGACATGAGCTCTGACTTCCCATCTACAACGGGTATGTATTTCTGCTGGGTCTTCATAACGCTCATGATTACTTCTTGAGGCAGATTCATGAACCGTTTGTCAAAGCTTCCGGTAATGGCTACCGGCGATTCAACAAGATTGGTGATCGTATCAAGCAACCCGATATCGGGTTGAGCCTGCCCATTTATCTTTTTTGCCATTTCTTCTGCCTGCTTCATGATGCTTTTCCTTCTCACAGATACATCCGGCAGGATCTTTTCCCTTTCCATGACCTTCAACCATGAGTCAATTCCCTTGATTTTTACTTTTTTGGCACTGCCTGTTCTGAGTCCTGCAGTATAAGCCGAGGCTTTAACCTTACCTATCGATAGGGGGATTACCGTGCCGGTGTACAGCACAACCAGCCACCGTATCGGCCGGATAAACCTTATTGAATTGTTCTCTTCTCTTGAACGATTTAATCTGTTTGAACCGATTGAACTGTTTTCTATGCCGCCCCATCTCATGGATTTTCTGAAAGGTATGCCGAGGACTATTCCGGAGAGCTCTTTTTTGATAAGGTTTTTTGTCAAAACTCCCGGCTTTTTAATTTCAACCTGAACAAATTCGCCTTTATCGAGTTTGACGATCTTCAGCGAATTAACATCAACGCCTTTTGACCGCGCAAACCCGATAGCAGCCTGCGTTGGGTTTCCGTCTTTGTCAAAGGCAGCCTCTTTCCGGGGTCCTGTATGGGTAATGACCTCTGACTTGCCTTTGTCGGAAAGTCCCCGGAAGCATACGGCAAGTCTCCGCGGTGTAGCATACGTTGTGCAACTGGCAAAATCGACACCATCATTTTTAAAAAGACCTGATAATGTCTTGGAAAGATGTTCTATCGCAGGACCTATCTCTGCAACCGGTATCTCTTCAACGCCAATCTCTATAAAAAGTTCCGACATGCTTAAATTCCCTTACCCTCGTGCCCTTGATCCCTTGGACCCTTGATCGCTTGCGCATCATCAGATTCTGATTCCGAGTTTTGAATCTTGAGTCTTGAATCTTGAGTTTCTTTATACCCCTGTGCCACACCCTTTGCCATTGCCCTTACCCTGCCGATGTACCGAGCTCTTTCAGATACCGAGATGGCGCGCCGCGCATCGAGCAGGTTAAAAAGATGGGAACATTTCAGCGTGCAGTCATAGGCCGGAAGGAACAACCCTTCTTTGATAAGCCTCAGGGATTCTTTCTCATATTCATTGAAGAGGAGGAGCAGCCTCGCGGTATCCGCGGATTCAAAGTTGTACATCGAATGCTGCCGCTCATTTTCCTTGAACATATCTCCGTACTTGACCTTGTTGTTCCATTTCAGGTCAAACACATTTTCAACACCCTGCAGATACATTGAGATGCGCTCTATTCCGTAAGTGATCTCTACCGGAATTGATACCAGATCAACACCCCCTGCCTGCTGGAAGTACGTAAACTGGGTGATCTCCATTCCATCAAGCCAAACCTCCCATCCAAGCCCCCATGCACCGAGCGTCGGAGACTCCCAATCGTCCTCGACAAACCTTATATCATGATCCCCGGCCTTTATGCCGAGGGTATTGAGACTTTTCAGATACATATCCTGGATATCGGATGGCGGGGGTTTTATAATAACCTGATACTGGAAATACCTTTGCAGTCTGTTCGGATTTTCGCCATACCTGCCGTCCGTAGGCCTTCTCGAAGGCTGAACATAGGCAGCTGACCATGGCTTAGCATCAAGCACTCTGAGAAAGGTTGATGGGTGAAATGTCCCTGCACCAACCTCAACATCATAAGGCTGATCAACAACACATCCGCTCTTTGACCAGAATTTGTTTAATGTGAATATAACGTCCTGGATATTCATAACATCTGCCTAAGGCAAAAATGGTATCCAGAAACAAACGTGTTTGTCAACCCCGTTAGAAAATTATAGTACGAGGTACGCATACCTGATCCCTGTTTATAGCTTGGAATGACAATTATAGGGTAGCTTCTGTATTCTCCGGTTGGTTTTCTAACCGGGTCAACCCCGTTAGAAAATTTAACGGTATACCAGCACGAGCACATCTTATACCACGCATCAAAAGATAGCAGGGTCTATTTTCTAATGGGGGCAACCCCGTTAGAAACTAAAGTACGGGGTATGCATACTCGATCCCTGTTTATAGCTTGGAATGACAATTATACGGTAGCTTCTCCATGCTCCGATTGGTTTTCTAATGGGGGCACCACCACGAGGCATTGCTTATAAAACAGTTGAAATTGTCTTAACTTTAACCTATCTTATGCATAGAACAAAAAACCATACAGGAGGAACTCTATGAACATTCAGGTAACCTTCAGACATATCCCTTCATCGAGTGCTTTAAAACAATACGCAGAAGAAAAGATTACAAAACTGATAAAATCCCTGAAAGAACCCATTGAGGTTCATATTATTTTTACTCAGGAGAAGAAAAACAATACCGTTGAGTTAACACTTACATCGGCGGGCAAGGAATTACAGGTAAAAGAGCGCGGCATAGATATGTATGCAGCCATCGATCTCATCTATGATAAACTCGACAAGCAGATAACAAAATTGAAAGAAAAGAAAAAGAAGCATACAGGCATAGCTTCCATGAAGCATCTCCGGCAGTCTGAGCCCGAGGACGAAGAAGCGGACAAAGACGAGGTAATGGTAATCCCTGAGAAAGATTACTTCGTCAGACCCATGACCACGGAAGAAGCGGTCCTCCAGCTCGACATATCCGAGACCCCTTTTCTCGTTTACCTCGATGCCGGGGATGAAAGGGTTAATGTGGTATACAAAAGGGACGACGGCCATTACGGGCTCATAGAAACAGGTGCCAGATATAAATAATTCAAAAGGTTTAGAACGCATACATGGTGTGCTGGTGTCGGTAAAACAGGTAGGCGTTCTTCTCATAGGCAAGAGCGGTATAGGGAAGAGCGAGTGCGCACTCGAACTTATAACAAGGCATCACAAGCTTGTTGCCGATGACCTTGTCATAACAAGCGTTGATAACGGTACCTTGTTCGGCAAAAGCGATCCTCTTATACGGGGGTACATGGAACTGCACGGCCTGGGCGTTATAAAAGTTCAATCACATTTCGGCAAACAGGCACTGTGCGCTAAAAAACGTATCGATATGGTAATAGACTTTATTGATTGGGACAAATCAAGCCATGCGAGAGGCTTTTTAAAACCTTACACGTACAGCATTCTTGGAAGAAAGTTGCCCCTGGTCAAACTGCCCGTAAGACCGGCGCGGAATATGGCATCACTTGTTGAGGTCGCCGTTACAAGTTTCTTATTAAAAAACCAGGGGATTGATGAGGCAAAAGAACTCGAACAGAGAATTTCAGAAAGGATCGGCAGTACCAATGGATAGCAGGTACCCTTTGAATATTGTGATCGTGACAGGCATGTCAGGCTCGGGCAAAACAACGGCAATGGCCATGCTCGAAGACATGGGGTTTTTCTGTGTCGATAACATTCCCTTACAGCTTATACCGAAGTTTATCGACCTGATAACAGACTCAAAAGAAGATATCAGGAACATAGCCTTTTCA
>DAHXOM010000139.1 GCA_027364825.1 bacterium
TACAAAAGGGAGGAAAAATGAGCTTTGTGAAAGGTTTGCGATGCAGAGAATGCGGTGAGATTTATCATGTAGCTCCGATACATGTGTGCGAGCTATGTTTTGGACCGCTCGAAGTAGTATATGATTATGAAAAAATCAAAAAGGTTATATCTAAAGAGGCAATATCATCCAGAAAAAAAAGCATGTGGAGATACAAAGAGCTTCTGCCCATAGACGGGGAACCGGTTGTTGGTATTGATTCAGGGTTTACTCCCCTTGTTAAATCAAATAAACTTGCGAAAGCTTTGGGGGTAAAAGAGCTCTACATAAAAAATGATACCGTGAACCACCCTACATTTTCATTCAAAGACAGGGTTGTTTCTGTTGCCGTTTCCAAGGCAAAGGAATTCGGTTTCAATACTGTTGCGTGTGCATCGACCGGCAATCTTGCAAACTCTGTTGCTGCAAGTGCTGCGGCATGCGGAATGAACAGCTACATATTTATTCCGTACAACCTCGAGCAGGCAAAGGTACTGAATACGCAGATTTATGGTGCAAACGTTGTTGGCATAAAGGGTAACTATGATGAGGTGAACAGGTTGTCTTCCGAAATAGCAGGGAAATACGGCTGGGCATTTGTCAATATTAACATAAGACCTTACTACGCGGAAGGCTCCAAGACACTCGGTCTTGAAGTTGCAGAACAGCTTGGCTGGCGTGTGCCGAAAAATATAGTAGTACCAATGGCAAGCGGTTCGCTTCTTACCAAGGTTTACAAGGGATTTAAGGAGTTATATGAGCTCGGCATGGTGCCGGACCTTGATGTTAAGCTCTACGGAGCTCAGGCTACCGGATGCTCTCCGATTTCTATGGCAGTGAAAGAACATCAGGAACTCTTCAAGCCTGTAATACCAAAAACCATAGCAAAGTCGCTTGCAATCGGTAATCCTGCAGATGGGTTTTATGCTATCGAGGCTATCAACAAAACAGGGGGATGGTCGGAAGATGTTTCAGACGATGAGGTTATTGAAGGTATAAAACTGCTTGCCGAAACAGAAGGTATTTTTGCAGAAACAGCAGGCGGGGTTACCGTGGGGGTTGCAAAGAAACTCATAGAGCAGGACAGAATACCGAAGGATGAATCTATCGTATTGCTGATAACAGGGAACGGTCTTAAAACCCAGGAGGTTTTATTCGACAAGGTTGAGCCGCTCAAGATCATACCGGCAAAACTCGATGCTTTTGACGAACTCGTAAAAGGCAAGGAAAAGACAAAGTAGATTGTAAATAATATGAAGCTATTGAATATTGAGGTAGACGACAGTATAAAAGGTACCATTCTTGAGATGGTGGGGAATACACCGCTTTACAAGCTGAGGGGATTCTTGCCAAAAAAGACAAACTCCACTATCTATGCAAAACTTGAAAAGTATAACCCGGGAGGTTCTGTAAAAGACAGGCCTGCGTTGCGAATGATACTGGAAGGCATAAAGTCCGGCCAGCTTACAAAATCAAAGACCATACTTGAATCGACATCCGGAAACACCGGTATAGCCCTTGCAATGATAGGGGCTGTGCTTGGGTACAAGGTTAAGCTTTATGTTCCTAAAAACGTGAGCGAGGAAAGAAAGAAAACATTAAGTGCATTCGGCGCTGAAGTTATACTGACGGATCCGGTAGAGGGTTCTGACGGGGCGTATAGAGAATGTATTCTTGAGTATGAAAAAAACAACGAAAAGTATTTTAAACCCGATCAGTACAACAATCCCGCAAATCCACTTGCGCATTATGAAACAACAGCCCCTGAAATCATAAAGCAGACGGATGGCAAGATAACGCATTTTGTTGCTGGTATGGGTACCGGCGGTACTCTGGTAGGCACCGGGAAAAGACTGAAGGAGTACAACCCTTCCATAGAAGTTATCGGCGTTGAACCGGATTCACCGTTTCACGGGCTTGAGGGGCTCAAACACATGGAGAGCTCTATTGTACCCGGTATCCTTGATAAAAACTTCTACGATCGCGTTATTCATGTAAAAACAGAAGATGCTTATAATCTCGTCAGAGAGGTTGCAAAAAAAGAGGGCATACTTGTCGGAGAGTCTTCCGGTGCAGCACTATGGGCATGTGTGGAGATTGCGCGGGAGATAAAGAATGCATGTGTAGTTACGGTATTTCCCGATGGCGGGTCAAACTACTTCAGTACCAGATTATGGGAATGATATGAAGCTGAGGCATGCGATGGTCAATAAGATGAAAGAACATCTTGAGCAGACGTATCCTTACGAGGGCTGCGGTGTAATGCTTGGCAAGGACAATGTGGTAACGGACATATACAGGGGCACCAATATCAGGCAGGAGAGAAAGGAAGACAGGTTCGTGCTCGATCCCTCTGACATCGTCAACGCAGAAAAATATGCAAAACAACAGGGAATCGATGTGCTCGGATTTTATCATTCTCACCCCGATCATCCGGCGAGGCCATCGGCAACGGATCTGGAGAGCGCATGGGAAGGTTATTACTATATTATCGTTTCTATAGATAAAGGGGTAATGGGCAAGATCGGTTTGTTCAGGTTATCGGAACAGGCAGATCGTTTTATTGAAGAAGTAATAAATATTGAAGATTAATTAAGGAGGCAGATATGGCAATTACAGTAAGAATACCAACACCTTTGAGAAAGTACACCAGCGGTAAAGATGAGGTTTCAGCAGAGGGAAAAACGCTGAAAGAACTTCTGCAGAATCTCGAAAAAAATTACAACGGTATTGGTGCGAGGATTATGGATGAAAAAGGCGCTATACGGCGGTTTGTAAATATTTATTTAAACGACGAAGATATCAGATTTAAGAGTAATCTTGACACCCCGCTGAAGGATGGAGATGTGATATCGATAATTCCGGCCATTGCAGGCGGTGCGCCTGTCAAAAGGAATAAGATTAAAAAAAAAGTATATCTCACCTATCAAAAGAGACTGCTGAATAAACCCTTTATATGGGAGGCAAGCAGAAAGTTTGATGTAATAATAAATATAGGTACTGCATCAGTGTCAGGGGATCTCGGACTTGTAGGGGTTGAATTTGAAGGCCCGGGCAACGAGGTTGAGTCTCTGATAAAGTGGTTTAAAAAGAAGGGCGTTAAAGTCGAGCCTATAGAGCAGACAGTTCTGGAGTAATTGTACTATGTTAACGAATTTGCAAATTGAGAGATATTCACGTCATATTATCCTTGACGGCGTCGGCGGCAAAGGTCAGGAAAAGCTGCTGAAGTCCAGAGTGCTTGTTATAGGAGCGGGGGGCCTTGGATCTCCCATTTCCCTGTACCTTGCTGCAAGCGGTGTAGGTACCATTGGTATTGTTGATTTTGATGTTGTTGATATATCAAATCTACAGAGGCAGATTATGCATTCTACCGCTACCATAGGTATGCCAAAGATTGATTCTGCGGAAATAGCTATTAAAGCAATAAACCCGGATATTGCAATAAATAAGTATAACATGAAACTGACGTCCGACAATATCATGGATATCATAAAAGATTATGACCTTGTTATCGACGGTACGGATTCTTTTCCCGCGAGATATCTTATAAACGATGCATGCGTACTGGCCGGTAAAAAGAACGTATACGGCAGCATTTTTAAATTTGAAGGACAGGCGACAGTGTTTTCTTCACCCGATGGCCCATGTCTGAGATGCCTGTATCCGGAGCCGCCTCCACCGGGTATGGTGCCCAGCTGCCAGGAAGCAGGTGTGTTTGGCGTTCTCCCGGGGTTTATAGGCGTAATCCAGGCAACGGAAGCCATTAAGCTGTTGCTCGGTATCGGAAAGCCTCTCGTAGGCAGGATGCTCCTCTACGATGCATTACGGATGGAAGTACGCCAGGTAAAGGTCCGGAAAGACCCGGAGTGCCCACTCTGCGGGGAGCATCCTACGGTTACGCACCTTATTGATTATGAGGAGTTCTGCGGCGTAAGATGAAGATATGTATACTGGTGGCATTGTATAACCAGGCTCTCGTAAAAACACTGCAGCGTCTTTATGAAGATTACAAAAATAACGTCCAGCTGTTCCTTTATAATGACGGTGTATTGCTTTTAAATGATCCTTTATTTGTTGAGTTGGCAAAGTCTATGAAAACAACAATATGCAGTGTAAGTGCAGATGAGCGTAATATACGGAAGAATGATACCGTAATCTTTGGCAGTCTTTATGACCTATCCACGATGGTTTCGAAAGCAGATAAACTTATCTCTCTTACGAGGGAATCATGAAGATTACTGTTTTGATAAAGGACGGTAATGCCGCAAGATTGACTGATGGAATACGGCTTATCCTTGGTCTTACGATCAACCACCGGGTAACTTTACTGATAACGGACAAAGGTGCGGACGCCGTTTCCAGCGCACTGAAGGATACTGCCTTTAAAACCCAGTTTCTTGAGTCCATGGAGCTTTTCAGCAAAATGTCGGGCATCATGCGGACGCAAAAGCCTATTGCGGATGTTGATGCTATAGAGAGTATATCGATGGATGACCTTACAAAATATCTGCTCAATGCAGATTCTATCATTGTGTTTTAGTTCACCCCCGAAAAATGCAATAGGGAAGTAGGTAAGAGACCTGAGCCAGAGGCTGATACGTTCTATGCCGGGAAACAAAGGTATTTTTCAAATATCCGCAAAAAAAGAAATCTTATTGACCTGTCATTGCTAGCCGAAGTTGAAGCAATCCCTCTGCATACAGATTGCTTCGTCATTACATTCCTCGCAATGACAATCTTACAAGGACTTTAACCTCGTTAATAACTCCCTCAGATTTTTATGTCCAAATGCACCTTTCAAGTAAATAAAGATAT
>DAHXOM010000144.1 GCA_027364825.1 bacterium
GGCGGTATACGTTGTAGCCTCGCACGGAGGGGTATACGACCTGTGGCAAATCAAGAAAAATATCGTAAAGGCTGACGAAAAGAACACGGTATTGATGCAGAAAAAAGATACGCTTGCAGGAGAAATAAATTTATTACAATCGAACAACTTTTATATAGAAAAAATAGCTCGCGAGGAGCTTGGTATGACAAGGAAAGACGATATAGTCGTCTTTCTGAGAAAAGATAACAACCAAGCTCCTCAGATTTCGACCGTAAATCCTAAAGAAAAATAAAAACTATTGTCCTACACTATGTTCAATCTAAAGAAGCGACATATTATTATTCTATCCCTGTTCTCGCTTATGCTCTTGGCTACTTCTGCTTGTTATACCTTTGGTATAGGGTCCGGCAATGAATATAAGAACATCCTTTTTTTGGCATTTATAGCTCTCTTTTTCGTCTTTTCGATTATTTCCTATATAGTAACGAGGATTCCGCAGAACATAAAAAACAAAATGCTTTCCCTGCTCATGGTGGCTGCCTTTATTATCTTGCTTGATTATATTGAGAGCGCCTTCCGGTTCAACGCCCATTCTTCGATCTACTTGATATTCAGTCTTATAACCCTGCTCTTCGGTATTGTCGATGGTGTTATCTCTGTTTTATACGGAGCTGCATTGTTTTTAACAAAGGCTTACTTCTCTTCAAGACCTTATGAACGCTATATATTCTATTCTATAGTTTCCATGACCTCCGTGGTAACCATAGGGTTGCTCGTGGCATACGAAAGGAAGATAATAAAAAGATTAAAAAATAAGATCGTTACACTTCAGGAGGCGCCCCTGGAGTTCAATTTAAAACCGGGCGGCAGGAACGATCCCGTACAATACTCTGAAATTATTTCGGACGACGGACTTAAAAAGGAAAAAAACAGGCTTATGGTGATGCTCAACGAAAGGCTGTTCAATATCGTAGAGACGATCCGATCCACAATACATCCGTATACCGTTATCCTCTACCTCATAGACAGCGATATGAAATTAAGGGGCAGGGAAATACTCTCAAACAGCGAATGGATAGATATGGATAAACCGCTGTCATCGGATGACCCCTATATCGGCTGGATATTAAAAAATAAGAAGAGCATGCTGCTAAACGAGATAAAAGACGAGATCAAAGGTATACCCTACTACACCAGAAATGAAGGCATTAAGTCATTCATGGCTGTACCAGCCCTTCGCGAAAACGATATAGTTGGTATAATCTGCGTCGACAGCCTTGAAGTTCAGGCATTTACCGACGAACATACGAAATTGTTAACCGTCATATCGAACCAGATTATCGATCTGATGGATAACATTGAATTGCAGTATAAATTACGATACGACATGTACGAGAAAGGTGCTATGTATACGTTCGTGAGGACCCTTTCCCATTATATAGACGCTTCAGACATAGCCAGGGCATCCCTCAGCGAGATCATAAGGATCGCGAATGCGAGTGCAGGTATTTTCGCAACAAAGAATGAACATAATAATTTTGATGTGGTTTTCACGCAAAATATTGATAAAGATATTGTCGGCAAGGATTTGTTTATTGATACCGAGCCCACCCATGACGGTATATTAGAAAATCAGTTGTCGGTCACTTCCCAGGTTACCACAGCACAGATAAAATTTCTTTACCCGGCATTGTACAATCTGTATGTACCGGACAAAACTCTCAAATATACGGTCATAATATCCCTGCGCGGAAAAACGGAACAAGTTGGTTTGATAGTTCTCTTCATGGAAAACACCATCAATGAGAGGATAAGTATCATTCTGGATACGCTGATAAATCAGGTTTCCATATCATTATATAACTCCATTCTATTCGACAAACTCGGGAAATTAGCTATAACAGACGGACTCACAAACCTCCACAATCACCGGCATTTTCAGGAATATCTGGAAGCTGAGATAAAAGAAGCAAGCAGGTATAATAAACCGCTGACCCTGCTCATGATAGATATCGATCATTTCAAGATATTAAACGACACCTACGGACATCCGCAGGGTGACAGGGTATTGAAGAAGCTATCGGAAATTATCATGCAAACAATAAGGGATGTCGATTTCGCTGCGCGGTATGGCGGTGAAGAATTCTGCATCGTACTGCCCAACACCGATGCAAAAGGTGCGAACAAGACTGCAGAACGATTAAGGAAAAATATCGAGACCCTAACCATAAAAACGGATACAGGGAAAAATATTAAATTTACCATCAGTATCGGGATCTCTTCCCTGCCGGAAGATGCCCGGGGCAAAGACGAACTGATACTCCACGCGGATAAATCGCTGTATCTATCCAAAGAAAATGGTAGGAATAAAACGACAATATATGATACAATAAAATAAAGGAGTAATGAACCATGAAAAAACTCGGAGTTAACATTGATCATATAGCAACGATACGGCAGGCAAGGAAAGCAAACGAGCCTGACCCTGTAAACGCAATCAGCATCATTGAACTTGCCGGCGCTGACAGCATTGTCATGCATCTCAGGGAGGACAGAAGGCATACACAGGACAGGGACCTTGAACTCGCACGGAAGATCGTTAAAACAAAACTGAACCTTGAAATGGCTCCGACACAGGAAATGATAAAGATAGCGCTTGATATAAAACCCGATACCGTCACACTCGTACCCGAACGCAGGGAAGAGCTTACCACCGAGTGAGGACTTGAGGTGGCCCTCAATATGGAATCCTTTAAGAAATATATAAGATTATTCCATGATGCGGATATTACCGTCAGCCTTTTCATAGACCCGGACCTCGACCAGGTAAAAGCAGCTCACCGGGTAGGAGCTGATGTTGTTGAGATAAGCACGGCACGGTACAGTGAATCAAAAACAAAGAAAGAGCTCGAAACAAACATTCAACAAATAATCAATGCGGTTATAACGGCAGAAAAATTAAAACTCGGAATAGCAGCCGGACACGGCCTTACCTACATCAATATAGAACCGATAACCAGAATCGATGCAATAACAGAGTACAATATAGGCCATTCTATCATAGCACGGGCTTTATTTACCGGTGTTGCGAGTGCCGTCAAAGAGATGAAGGATAAGATCAACTCGAGATTATAAATTAAAATATGCACAAAGGAGATAACCTGTTATGTCCATAATAACCATATCAAGAGGGACGTTCAGCGGCGGTGAAAAACTTGCGGAATGTCTTGCCAAAAAATTAGGGTACAATTCGATAAGCAGGGAGATCCTTGTGCAAGCCGCAGAAAAATACGGCATTTCAGAAAATCAGTTAATAACGGCCATGGAAGCAAAACCGGCGTTGAAAGAACGCCTGTCATTAAATATCGATAGGTTCCGCTACCTGTCTTTTATACAGGCCACGCTCTGTGAACAGGCGAAAAAAGATAACGTCGTGTATGACGGGCACGCAGGACATCTTCTCTTGAAGGATGCGTGTCCGGTAATAAAGGTCAAGGTGATAGCAAGTATGGAACAGCGCATTCTCTTTGCCATGGAACACAACAAGATTACCCGCGAGGAAGCAATTCCTTATATTAAGAAAATGGACAAATACAGGAAACAATGGACAAAGTTCCTGTATGACATAGACTGGAAAGATCCTTCGCTGTATGATGTCATCATCAATTTGAAAGACACGAGCATACAAACAGCATGTGATATGATTGCTGTTATGACAACTGCTCCGGAATTCAAGCTTACCGAGGCTTCAAAAAAAGCCCTCGCTGACCTTACACTCCAAAGCCAGGTAAAGGCAAGGCTGGCATCCGATAATACAACGAAGGATTACATGCTGAAGATCACCGTACAAGACGGTAATGTAAGGGTCAGCGGCAGGGTCAGAAATGCCGAGGATGCCAACAGAATAAAAACCATCATCGAAGAAATGCCGGGTGTCAAGAGTATGGACTGCAGCTGCGTGAACTATTACATCAATGATGATGTAATACTTTGACGGCCCACGAACCAACCACAAACTTCCCTGTTTTGTTCATGCATTGATGGGATTAACAGGGCAAGGGCGGTTCGCGAACCGTCCTTGCTTTTTCCAATTTACTCCGAAAGAAAATGCTCCTTTGCCATCTTGACCCGTCCTTTCTTCGTGATAGAAAGGGCGGCTGAAACGAAATTAAGGACCGTGTAACTGATAATTACTATTACAAACCCATGCATAAAACCATTTTCCCTGAGCTGATGAGGTACACTACTCAAGTTCATATGATGATAACCCTTCGTGGTTAAATATGCCGCTGTTATCGAGGTGATGATAAGTCCGGAAATATCTATACCGAACACCCTGCCGCTTGCCCTCATCATGTTGAGGATGCCGCCGGCACTTCCCAATCTTTCTTCAGGAACACTTCCCATGACAGCGCTGTTGTTCGGCGGGGTGAATAAACCCATACCCAGTCCCAATGCCGTAAATTCAATAAGCAGTACAGCCACATCAGGGGTTCTGCCCGAGAAAATCATACAAAAAGACGCTGCTGAGCATATAAACATGCCTATAGATGTCATTATTGGAGGACCATACTTGTCGGAAAGTGCACCTGCAATGGGTGCGACAATAGACATGGTGATAGGAATAGGAGTTAATAATGCGCCCGCTGTAAACGCTGAAAACCTGGCTATATTCTCAAGATAGAACGGCATGATAAAGAGTATGCCAAATAAAACATAAT
>DAHXOM010000145.1 GCA_027364825.1 bacterium
CCAGAACAGTATCGTAGGCTTCATAGACCTTACCCATATTACCGCGCCCTATCTCCTTTACTATACTATATCGGGTTTCAGTACCGGGAACTATCTTCCGGGCCTTTTGAGGCTGTTCCTTGAGGGTTTTTATTCTGCTTCGAGTGTCCTTATAATTATAATCCTCAGCAAGGATCTTATCGTATATCATAATCGCTTTTGATGTTTCACCGGTATTTTCAAGTGCCACAGCTATGCCGTAGTATGCATCTACGGTAGCCTTGTCCAGGGGTTTATTGCCGATGGCCTTTTTATATTTTTCCATACCCTGTACGAACATCCCCTTGCCAAAAAATATATCACCGAGCATTACACAGGCGTGATAGTAATTTGTTTCATCTGACGCCTTCACCATTTGCAGCGATTGTATCGCACTATCCGTATCTCCGGATTTTATATATTGTTCCGCAGCCTCGATAAATTTTTTCTCTTTGATGAGGGTACCGATGAGGTTTTTCTCGTCTCCTATGTTTTTGTACAGAGACTTGGCCTTCTCAAGGTTCCCCGCCCTCTCATAGAGCTTTGCGGCTTTCTGCGATCCGCTCGTATTTTCGTACATCTGTGCCGCAAGCTCGTATTCACCGGCTTTTTCGTACATTTCCCCTGCTTTGGGATAATTAGCCGCCCCGGAGTATAGCTCGGCCGCATTCATAAATTCTTCTATCGTCTCGTAACATTGCGCGGCCTTTTCATTTTCACCTATACCCCGGAAATACTCTGCCCTCATGGTATTCGCCCTGACAAGATCACCGGCCTTTTCAAAAAGCTGGGCTGCTTCTACAGGCCTGTTCGCCCTCGTAAAATACTCGCCTGCCTCAAGAAATTTTCCTGCCGTCTTTGACGATTCTGCTGCCAATGCGTAAAGCTTCATGGACGCATATACCTTTGCAGCTCTTTCATGCATGCCGAGCCTGGTAAGTAACGTGCCTGTTTTTTGAGCAAGGTCTGTCATCCGTATTGTATATTCCCGATCCATTTCCATTTTATCCGTTGAATAATCGCTGTTGAAGGCATTCAGATAGCACTGCGCGGCTCGGTTAATATCATTTGCGTTTAAATATAATTCCCCTGCCGGCAGAAACATTTCGGCGTTCTCATACATCTGTGCCGCCTTGAGATAGTCTTTTGCCTGATCATAGGCAGATGCGGCCTCTGTGTAGCTTTTTATGGATTTATAGATGTCCCCTGCCCGTTGGAAGTTTTTGTTTGTTTTTGCAAGCCTTGCAGCACCGTTTGCATCTCCGGATTCGAGGAGAAGGTTTATTGCATTGTCGATATTGTTCATCCGCAGTGCAACCTCCGATGCCTTTCTCTTTGCACCGGCTTTGAGGTAAAGGTCGTAAGCCTTTGAGAGCTTGCCGTCATAAGCATAGTAGTCCCCGGCACCGATGTAATCACCATGTTTCAGGGCATTCCGCGCCGAGCTTGAAAAATTCGTTCCTTTGCCTCCACCGGAAAACAGCAGCTTCCTGAAGATTAAAAACAGAAAATAAAAAGCCAGCAGAGCGCCGGCCACCTTGATCACCGTACTGTAAGGATCCGTAGAATAGAGGTATACAAGTATATCAAATATACTGCCAAGAAGTGAGGCCGCTGTATCAACAATAGTATCCATATTTTATATAGATGATTTTATACAATGCCGTACCGATAAAAGTCAATCCATACGACAATCTTGCACGACAAGTTATGCAGAACACTACTGTCAGAGCGATCCGACTTTGGCGGAGAAGCAATCTACCGGTAGTGAGGAGCTGCCTCCCTCGATCGACGGATAAAAATCATGGAAACCCAACTATGGCTATTTCATTTGACCTGCGCAGGAAAAATTTATAATCTTATTTACCCCGTTAGAAAGGACCGGGTAGAAAAGTCCGTACTTTCTATAAGGACTTAACCATAGAGTATCCCGGCCATATCCGGCTGGTTTTCTAACGGGGTAAAATATTCTTGAGAGGAGAAAAGAAATGGCAGGCGAGGTTGTATTAAAAACAGATCTAAAGGGTATAACATTAAAAGGCAGAGGCAAGGTAAGGGATATATATGATCTGGGAGAGACTCTGCTCATCATAGCAACGGACAGAATCTCTGCTTTTGACTACATTATGCCAAACGGTATTACGGATAAAGGCAGGATCCTGAACGGGCTTTCTCTGTTTTGGTTTAATTATACAAAAGATATTATAAAGAACCACGTGATCACCTCTGATGTAAAAGAATATCCTTCCGTGCTGAAACCGTATCTTGAAATGCTGAAAGAAAGGTCAATGATAGTAAAAAAGGCAAAGCCATTTGCGGCGGAATGCGTGGTAAGAGGTTACCTCTCAGGTTCCGGCTGGAAAGAATACAAAGAAACGGGAAAGATATGCGGCATCAGCATCAAGCCCGGACTTGTTGAATCCGATAAACTGCCCGAGCCTATTTTCACGCCATCAACAAAGGCTGCAGCAGGGCATGATGAAAATGTCGATTTGAAGAGGTTCGAAGAGATTGTCGGTAAGAAATATGCTTCTTCGATAATCGATAAAACCATAGCCATCTATAAAAAGGCGTATGATTATGCATATACCAAAGGCATCATCATATCGGACACTAAATTTGAATTCGGATTAACTGCCCAGGATGAGCTTATCATCATAGACGAAATGCTGACGCCCGACTCATCGAGGTTCTGGTCGATCGCGGATTACAAACCCGGCGGACCGCAAAAGAGCTTCGACAAACAGTTTTTAAGGGACTGGCTCGAATCGATACACTGGAACAAAAAACCGCCGACACCCTTACTGCCGGATGATATAGTAACCAAAACACGGGAGAAATACCTTGAGGCGTATACCCGAATAACGGGCAAAAACCTGCAATGACTGCATGAGTAACCAGGCACTCAGACACATTCCTTTTACACGATCAGACGTAACGAACGAAGATTTAGATGGGATTGCCGGCACCCTCAAGGAGTCAGATAAGGATACCTTCAGGCTTGTAAGCGCGTGTGAACAGAGCTTTGCTGAGCTCATAAAATTCCCCTACGCCATTGCGGTAAACACGGCAATGAACGCCCTTGTCCTGTCATTCAGTGCTCTCGGTATAAAACAGGGGGACGAGGTTATACTGCCCTCGTATGTCAGCCCTGATGCCGGAGAGGCCGTGGAACATGCAGGAGCATCTGCGGTATTTGCCGATATCGATCCACAGACGCTTACTCTTTCCCCGGAATCGGTCATGCGCGGGATCTCCAATAAGACAAGAGCTATTGTTATTTTTGATGCAGCAGGTTTTACTGCCGATACTGCACCTCTCCAGCAGATTGCCGCTGCAAACGGCATTTATGTCATACACTCCACGTATTATAATCCTCTCTATGAATACCGGCATAAAACCGCGGGCTCTTATCCGCATATAACTATATTTTCAAACAACGACCCGTTCATAAAGGGCTCCATGATAGCCACGGATATGGAAAAGACACAATCCTCGATACGGAGCCTCAGGGAGCATGGAATAAAGACATTCAAAAATTATGATACGGATACTCGTTTCGGCAACTGGTATTATGAGATTACGAGTCCTGGTTTTGATTGTATGATGACCGGCATACAATGCGCGTTATATACGGTTTACCTGAAAAAGGCGGGACAATATATCGAACGGCGCAGAAAGAGAGCAGAAATCTATAGCAGCCTGCTGCAGCCTTTTCATAACGCTCTGCTCCTCCCCCGGGTCGATGTATCGGACATAAACCATACTTGGCAGTTGTTCATCATGAGGATTATCATAGATTCTATCCTGATCAGCAGGGATGAATTTATCAATGAGTTAAAACAAAAAGGGGTCGAAGCGTCCGTTCATTATATACCGCTTCACCTTCATCCTTACTATGCTAAGAAATATAAGTATAATTACAATGTATTTCCCAACACCTATGAGGCTTATACCTCTGCCGTAAGCCTGCCGCTTTACGCTCATTTAAGCGATGACGATGCCGCGTACGTTGCAAAGACCGTTATCGATGTAGTAAAAAAATACTCACGTTAACTC
>DAHXOM010000146.1 GCA_027364825.1 bacterium
ATATCTGCTCGAGTCCGAGCTCTTTGATAATGCCCTCCGGTTCCTTGCCTGTCGCTATCATCTGCTCATAAACGGTTTTTGCGATCTTTCCGCTTATGGTTCCGTCCTCGACAAGGCTCAGGAGTTTTGCTGTTTGCGCAGGGGTAACTTTAAAGGTTTTTATCCCGGTGTCGATGTCCTTTATGAACCTCAGCATCTCGCTCATGATCCAATTGCTTACGGTCTTCGGCTTATCGAACAGCTTCACAATGTCCTCGAAATAGCCGGCAAGGTCCTTTGATGCCGTGAGCACCTCCGCATCATACGGCGGAAGGTTATAACCGGAAATAAACCGCCTGGCTTTTACATCAGGCAGTTCCGGCACAGCCCTGCGTGCCTCTTCCATAAGCTCTTCGTCTACCTCGAGGGACAGCAGGTCCGGCTCAGGGAAGTAACGATAATCATGCGCCTCTTCTTTTGATCTCATAGATTTTGTGATCCCTGCTGCTTCATCCCAGAGCCTTGTTTCCTGCACGATACTGCCGCCGTCCTCCAGGATATCAATCTGCCTTTTTATCTCGTAGTCAATGGCCTTATGGATAAACCTGAAAGAGTTCATGTTCTTCAGTTCTGCTTTTACCCCGAGCTGTGTTTCTCCTTTCGGCCGTACGGAGACATTTGCATCGCACCGGAGAGAGCCTTCCTCCATATTACCGTCGCATATGCCGAGGTACAGAAGTATGGTCCTCAATTTTTTAAGATACGCTACAGCCTCGTCCGGGTTCGACATGTCCGGCTCGGACACGATCTCCAGCAGGGGTATACCGGACCGGTTGAAATCAACGAAGCTAGTCCCGTCATGGTTGTGCATGAGCTTGCCCGCATCCTCCTCTATGTGGATGCGGTTCAGCCGTACGTCTCTGCTCCCGGTGTCCGTTTGTATGCCGATGACACCGTTTTTATTTATGGGCAGTTCGTACTGCGATATCTGATACCCCTTGGGCAGGTCCGGGTAAAAATAGTTCTTCCTCGCAAAGACACTGCGTTTCGATATACTGCCGTTTACCGCCATGGACAGCATGCACGCATACAGGACGATCTTCCTGTTCAGCACCGGCAATACCCCGGGCATGCCGAGACAAACAGGACATACGTTTATATTCGGCTTCAGTGCAAAGACGGTCGAGCAACTGCAGAACGTTTTTGTATCCGTCTTCAGCTGGGCATGCACCTCAAGGCCTATTACTGCTTCATATTCCATCGATAACCTCGAATCTTTTTATTGCCGTCAATACTTGCACGTTTCTTATTTTAAATCAATCCTCAGGGGGGGAGATCCGTGGCATTGTTTTCCCTGTTTTAACGATGCTCATTTTTAATTAAGCGGACATTTATGAACAGTCCTATACCCAGTAAACCGGCGGCAAGCAGCGGTACAGCCCGGTACCCCGCAAGAGCAGCGATCCCTCCGCCTGCCAGGGAACCGGCAATAGCTGCAGCACCGCTCGCGGCGTTGTACAGCCCCATTGCCTCGCCCTCACCTATGGAAGCGGAGGAAGCTGTAAACGCGGCACTGCTTACGCTGATCGGAGACAATGCCAGGACGATGACCCCGAATGCAAACAACGAGGTTATGCCTGTATACTGCGATGTGGTGAAGGTTAAAAGCCATAAACACAGGAATGCAAAAATCCTTATAAGGATGGAGATGTTCAATACCTTCACGGCACCGATCCTGTCCGACAGTCTGCCCGAAGGCGCGTACAGAAACAGGCCTGCTGCCGCAGCCGCGGCAAAACCGACTGACGACAGTGCGGGGCTTATATGGAAAACGACCCTGTAAAGCACAGGATATAGTGAGAATAATCCCGTTGCTCCCGTATAAACAAAGAACCACCCGATCAGAAAAATGCCAAACGGCGTAGTATACACAAGCTTCATGTTCTTGAACATATGCATGTTTAAATGGTGATGGGATCTTTCCGGGCTGTTTATGCCCCATTCTCCATGCTTAATAGCGGCAGGCTTAGCGCGGACCGGAGAAGCGGGAGGCTTTGACGGTTTTGCGGGTGTGTGTACTGTATAAGCCGCTGCGATCAGTGCCGTTACACCGATAGCAGAGGTTATCAGTAATCCGCCAAAGATCCGGGTGCTGAAAAGTCCGGCAAGCAGCAGACCTGCGACCTGGCCGAGGCCGTAAAACGTCTGTAGCCAGCCTATACGGCTGTCCCACTGCTCTTTCGGGTAGGCTTCCACGATCAAAAGGTTTGCCACTGTCGATACCGCGGCTATGCCCGTACCGATAAGCAATGCGAATAAGAGCCTCGGCAGGAGACCGGTAAATACAGAAAAAAGCGCAATGGTTACGGCAACAATACCGAGCCCGGAAAGCACCAGGAGTCTGTGGAGCCTGTACCGGTCGCACAGGAAGCCGAAAACACCGGCGAACAGCCCTCCAAGGTTCAATACGGCCATGACGATACCTATACTGCCTGCGCCTGCATTGCTTAAGGAAACCGGGATAAGGATCGGCAAAATACCCACGGCAATAGCGCCGAACAGTACATATACGATATACCAGGGTGAAAACCAGTTCTGCGGCTTAACCATCTTACCTAATCTTTGATGTTTACGCTGAAATTCCTGCCTTCCCACCGGTGCTGTTCCGGCCAGTAGAACGTAAATAAGATGCCGGTACCTGCTGCCATGCGCGCTGTTTCTATGTCCGCAACATGCATGCCCATTCCGGTGTCCTTTGACTCCGTATCACGGGTTGTGTGCCAGTTGTCCGAGCTCCAGTGGATAAGGGCAGGCGATGCTGTTTCTATCCTGAGAATGCTTCCCTGCTTGATCCTCCTGCACTTCTGATTGAATTTCCACGAGTACAGGTTCGACCCGGTTTTTCCGGCCACATATCGTTTGTAGACCTCCGGCATCATGTCGAAGACCTTGCCGTCGCGAATAGAACGCAGGAGCTTCAGATATTCTGCGTGCGCCCACACAAGGGGCATGGCAGAGCCTGAAGGTCGGCCGAAGTACAATTCTCTTTCTTTTATATCCTCCAAATCCCATACCTGTTCGGATATAAGCCCTGATTCACTGCTGAACTTTTCCATATCGATCAGGAGTTTTTGTGCCTCCGGGATATTGCCTGCCTGAAGTTCGTAATGCGCCCTTTCACCGGTCAGCAGGGGCCAGAGTCTGCCGGTACCTGTACCGTCAAACGCACTTCCGTCTATATGCTCACCGTACCCGTCGTCGTTATACCGGTGCCATGAAGTGCCGCAGGGTGTTTCTACCTTCAGCATGGCATCGACAACCTTTAAGGTATTGGTGATATGCTGATCATCCGGTGCCCTGAGTCCGAACCGCACCAGCGCAAGAAAATCCGTACTGATAATATTGGCGGCCTGTGCAGGATTCTCCCCGTAAGGCCTGTTCTTGATAGGCACAAAACCCTGCAGCAGCGAACCGGCAGTGGATGTGTCCGGCGGTGCGATCCTGACATAATAGCCGTTCACGTTCAACTGACGTGCAAGCCCTGTATCTTTTACATATATCCATCTCTCCAGAGAGGCGTTCCACATATCCGCCGTTTCCCTCATATAATCGGCCTTGTCGCGCTCGCCTTTCTGTTCTGCGAATTCCGCTGCAACGATGAGAGCGGATATCTCGACAGCAAGTGTGAACGGGGAATATCCCGGATCTTCCTCCCACCTGTCCTGCTGTGTGACAGGGCCGTTGCGCAGGATGAATCCGGCTGCCTTTTCAATCATGCCCCAGGGGTCAAATGTGCCGAGCATCCCTTCCCGCTTCAACATACCGGCAAGCAGGATCGGAAAGGCTGTTTCATCCAGCTGTATACACCCCCAGAACGCTATGCCGTCCCTCCACATATTCTGCGGCCAATGC
>DAHXOM010000149.1 GCA_027364825.1 bacterium
TTATCTGCATGATGAATTTCTCATTCGGAGAAAGTCCTATAAGAAGACTGGCAATCTTTTCATTGTATTTGGTTATTTGTTCCTTTGCATGCTTTGCATTTTTATTCTTTCTCAGGATTGCCCTGTATACCTTTCTCTCCTCTTCCAGATTTACCATCTTTTTTGTAATGGATAATGTTTTCTGAATAGTCTCTTCTTCCTCTTCAGGTGTATAATCTTCCTCCATCTCACGTATGATATCTTTTATTTTTATGGCATTATTGGAGAGCTTGTCTCCCGTGTCTTTTATCTCTTTCATGGTTACGGGAGACGAGAGCAAAGCATTGAAAACCTTGTTCCTGCCTTCCTCTATGGCCTTGGCTATTCCCACCTCCCATTCGCGGGTTAAAAGCGGCATACTGCCCATTTCTCTGAGATAGAGCTTTATTGGATCATTCAGCTTCTCGTACGACTTCGTTTCTTCTTCTTCCTCCTCCTGGACCTGAAAATTTTGCACCTTGATGCTTTTGGTGGAGTCAACCACCTCAATATCAAGCTCTCCGAACATATTCATTACTTCATCGATCTGATCCGGGGATATAATCTCGGCAGGAAGAAGGTTGTTGACCTCTTCAAATGTTAAAAACCCTTTACCCTTACCCAGAGTAATGAGCTTTTCTACACTATCATTCAGCTTGTTGTCTGCTATTTTGACACTTTTTTTATGAACGCCGGGCTTGCGTTTCACGTGCATTTGCTTTTTTTTCTTCTTCTTTTGGTGTGGCATATATTATTGTTTATGAAAAACTGCAATCTCCTTTTTTCTCTTTAATAAAGTATCCGCTGTTTCCATATTACCTGAAGCCCTTGTTTTCGCAATCTCCTTTGATAGTCTTTTCTGCTCGGTAACATAGTATGATTTCTTTATCTTGTTGACGGCATATTCATACAAAACATTGATGTCTTCACCGCTCAGATCATTCAACATAGCTGCGGAGATGATAGCCTTTTGTTTTTCGTCAGTTACCTGCTGAAATATAAAACTCTTTATATCTTTTACTCCACTGTCAAATAAATCCTTCATGCGTCTTAATACTGCAGTAATATCTTTGTTGGTAAAAAAATCAACTATACGGTCATCTAATAGAATATGCACTTTTTCGGGATGGTCAATAATTATCGTCAAAATGGTCAATTCGACCTTTTCGATATCTTTGTTAACGACCGGAGCAGAAACAGGCTTTTGGCCATAGGGCTTCCTTTCTTCCGCATAAAAAGAATTTTTTATGGATGACTCGGAAATTCCGGACAATTCCGCAAGCCTCTTTATATATAATTCCTGTTTGATGGGGGAACTCTGAATTTTCCTGAGTAACACGATGATATTGTTTATCGCTTTTAACCTGCCGGTAATACCCTCCGGGGAGTTCTTTAATGCTTTTTTGACATAATAGTCGAATAAAGATTCGGCACTACCGATAAGCTTATTCATTGCATCGCTGCCGTATTTGATAACAAAGGTGTCGGGATCATAACCATGGGGTAGTACGGCAAATTTGCCCTCTATATCGGAATCTATCATAACTTCGAGCGTTCTTACGGCTGCCTTTTCTCCGGCTTCATCTCCATCAAACAAAAAGACCGCTTCCCGCGCAAATCTTGCCACGGTATTTACATGGTATAAGCTAACGGCAGTGCCGGTTGTGGCTACCGTGTTTTTAAAGCCATACTGATGCATGATCAGAACATCCGTATACCCTTCTACAAATATGGCATAGCCCATCTTGTTTATGTGTGGTTTCGCTATGTCGATTCCATAGAGGGACATCCCCTTTTTGTAGATGTCCGAATCCGGGGAATTCAAATATTTGGGATCTTCACCTTCGAACTTCCTCCCGCCGTAAGCGATGATTCTGCCCCTGTAATCCTTGATCGGAAACATGATCCTGCCCCTGAACCGGTCAAAAAAATCATTATCTTTTTGTTTCTTAACGATGATACCGATATCAAGGGCCATAGGGAACGGTACGTTGTGTGTCTTCAGAAATGATACGGCAGTGTCCCATTTGTTAGGGGCATAACCTATCACATAATCATTTATGGTCTTCGTGCTTAAACCCCTCTCTACGGTGAGATATTTAAAAGCTTTTTTGCCGGACGAGTCGGAAAACAGAAGGTTATGATAATAATTGGCAAGCTGTTCGTTGATTGAATAGTAATTGTTCCTGTTTGTATCGGAATCCTTTTCCTCGAGTTGTACCCCGGCTATGTTTGCAAGGTATCGTACGGTATCGTTAAACCCTTCGTTTTTGATCCGTGTGAGAAAGCTTATAACGTCACCGCCTGCTCCGCACCCAAAGCAATGAAAAACACCTTTCTTCTCATTGACGGTAAAAGAAGGTGTTTTTTCATTGTGAAAGGGGCACAAACCTACAAAGTTATCGCCGGTTTTTTTTAAATTTACATAGCCGGCTATTATATCAACTATGTTTATCCGTTCTTTTATTTCTTTAACTTGATTTTCCCAGGTGTATCCCATTATCGTATCCTGTCAATACGGGAATTACAGATAGGATAATTTTTTTAATTTTTTGTACACGCGCTTTTTGGCTGCGATTTCTTTTCTTTTTCTTTCTACGCTGGGTTTTTCATAGTATTCCCGCTTTCTGAGTTCGGTCTGAATACCGGCTCTTTCAACGAGTTTCTTGAACCTTCTTAAGGCCTGTTCAAAATTTTCTCCGTCTCTCACGATTACGCTTGTCATTAATATCCTTCCCTCCTTTCTTTTGTGGAATCAAAAATTAAGTATATACTTAATAAGTGGTTAGTCAACAGTTACTGTATTTCCGGATTTTTGCCGGTTAACCCGAAAAATGCAATAGGGAAATTTGTTTATTCGCTCACCTCTGCGATCCACCTTCTTAACGATTGAAACAGTTGAAACGGTTTAAACCGCTCAACATCCTCTGTTTGTGGGTTAATTGTTGCGGGATTCCCGCTTTCGTGGATTTGAGAGTTTCATTATGACAACCCATCCCAGGAGCAGCAACAGGAAAGGGAACATGTCCCCTGCGTTGAACCTTCCGCTGGATTGTGCGCACATGCATCCCGAAGAGGACGATTTAGAGGTTTTTAAGCTGTTAGCTCCGCCGTTTGACGGATAAACAGATGTATTACCATACGGATCGGCAGAAATGACCTGATAGGCATAATTTGTGTTCGAGTTTAAACCGTTCAGATTGACGATGTGCTCCTCGGTCATGGTCGTTGTACCGGTAAAGACTGTTGTACCCGTAGGACGTGATGCTATCCAGTACTTGACATAGCTTGTACTGAGCCTGTCCGTGGTCCAGCTGATCTCTGCATTCGATGTACCTATCTTTGCTGTGTTTACACCGGAGATGACAGGGCCTGTTGCAGTAGTTATGGTTGTTGCCGTTACCGCGTTGACAAGGTTAAGGGCATCAAGCTTGCCGTACCCCCAGTTGTTATTTGGGAACAAGGTTGTGTAGGTATCATGGGTAGCCGATGTTTCAAGCAGATTTATGGTATCCGTTATATCAAGTCCGTTATCCCTATCAAAGAGCAGTGCAACTGCGCCGGTTACATGCGGGCAGGCCATGCTTGTGCCGAGGTCTGCAAGATGTTTGCCATCAGGCGTAGTTTGAGATGTCGGGAAAGATGCCTGCGTCGATAAAGCGGATACGATAACCTCTCCCGGTGCAGTTATATTCGGTTTTTGACCTGTCGCAGCCGGGTCCGGGGTCGGTCCGTTGCTGGAGAAAAACGACAGGCTGCCTATAGGCGGCTCATAGCAATGAGCACCTCCATCCAAAGAAATGCAAGCCGGCTGGGTTAGAGATGCTTCCGTAGGCCACTCATTTCTCGTGACAAAGGATCCCACAGCAATGGCATCCTTTGCGGTTGCAGGGAAAGACACGGTATCCGAGGTATCTCCATAAACAAGGGTAGAAGGCCCGCCTCCTGAAGGAGGGATAGTTATATATGTATCAAACAGGGCATTTTCAGAATCAAACCAGGCATTCAAAGGCTGAGCAAATGCACTGTTGTTTTGAATAAAAATGGCATATCTATAAGCAGACATAGAGTTTGTAAGGTTTATACTTGAACTTCCATTGTCCGAAATTTGAAGAACAATCTCATTTTGTACTTGTGAGCCGTTTGCTGCCGAAGCCCCGGCTATTACTGCTGAGCCGTAAGAAGATAATGGGGCAGAAAGGGTCTGAGCATTGAGTGCTGTCGGTGTCGTGAACGAGGTCGATGTAAGAATATTACCGCTTGTATTTATTACGCCGAGCGCAAATGACAGATTTGAGTTTGTGGCAGTAGTAGTATAATACCATAGTTGGATCTCTGCGGTGTTAACACTGCCGGTGGTTGATGCTACCACGGAAAAATATGATGCATAAGATGAATTGGCCGCAGCAGTAAGTCCGAGGTGTATGGTGTTTGCACCATCATTGCCCGCGGCAACAACCACTGCCCTGCCGGGTGCTCCGTTTACAAGTCCATCTATGGCTTGCTCTGTGTTCGAGGAATTATCATGGGCATAATACTGGGCACCGAGACTCATGTTTATAACCGCAGGTACATGATATTGCGATGCGAGGGAAAAGATATAACCGATCCCATCAAGGATGCCGCTCTCATCCATATTTGTTTTTACTATCACAAGCATTGCATCAGGTGCCATACCCGTATACTGATTATTATTACTGCCTGTTATGCCTGCAACGTGCGTGCCGTGACCGACTGTATCAATCTCCTTACACTTGCCGGTATTTATCTGATACCCTGTACATGCTTCTCCGTAAGCATAGCCGGTAGGAGGTGTGCCTGATGCTGTTTGATCCCATAACGCTATTACCCTTGTGGAGCCGTCGGCATAATGAAAGTCCGTATGGGTAAGATCCAGTCCTGTATCAATAATACCGATGATAACATTCTTTCCTGTGTAAGGTCTTGGCAATCCGGTCCCTGCATGGACTACATCGCCCCGCACAGCAGGAACACTCATGTCCAGGAGCGGATGCAGCTTCCGTGAGAGTTCCATGTTTATCAAACTCCGCTTTTCTGCCAATACAGGTGCAAGAGACAGAGGGACTGTTGCAGTGAGTATGCCGTTTATCGAGGTACCGACCGAACCGTAGTTGTTGATAATAAATTGTTTCATCCTGTCCGGCGATGTTGTCTTTAATACAACATTCACCATGATCTCGCCTGACGGGGATCTGCTTGTAACACTGTTTGATAACATGGGTGTTGATAGCGCATTGTAAGGAGAAATGCTGTTGACGGCATTGTATACCTGCACCAGCAAGGGGTCTACCTTTGAATTCGCATGGGCGGGAAGCGCTGTCATAAGGATAAATAAGATAACCACCAGTTTCTTCTGTATATGCTTCATAATGCATTACTCCTTTTCGTCATTCCGCACTTGATGCGGAATCCAGATTTTTTGTGGATTATCGCTGGAATTTGTCCCGCCTGCGGCGGTACGGGAATGACAAAGCAAGGACAAGATTCCCGCTTTTGCGGGAATGACATTCGTGGAAGTATTTTTATCTTCATTGAAACCTCGGCATCATGAGATTTCCTGTGATGGGGACATTAAAATAGCCGGAACTGTCTCTATTAAGATTAAAAAATGGTATTGTCTTTTTTATTTGCTCTTCTAAAGCTGGAGAAGGATTGAATCGCAAGGAGAGATTCAACACACTGCTTCCGATTGGATTTATCAGTATGATACTTCCGTTGAGTTTGGAATTTATGTCACTGCCGGTCTGAGCTGCGTCCTGGAATGAAACCTGTCCATTTTTTATAAATACCGGCAGGTTAATATCACCAAAATTAGTGTTTGGTAATGCGAAGATGCCGAATACCTTAGAAGGTTTAAGAATTATAT
>DAHXOM010000158.1 GCA_027364825.1 bacterium
CTATCTCAGAGATAGTGTTTTTCTTTCTAAGTTCTTTTATAAGAAAAACCAATGGCAGCAATAAAAGTGTTAAATAATGGTTCCAGCAGAGCGGAGACAAGAGGAGGGCTGAAATAATAAACACGGAAAATCCTGCGTCATTATCGTAATTATATTTTTTTATGCTGAACACTCCATATAACAGAAATAAAGCCTCTGTAATATAGAGACATAGATTTCTGTCAAACCGGTTCACCATGGGTATAAAGGCTATAGTGTTACCGTATGGTTGGAAATGCAGGAACAATTGCGTGAAATATCCATTGAAAGAAGCATTACCGAAGACAATTTCACAGCGTTGTATATCTCCCGGCACTATGTTAAAAATGAAGAGAAAAAGGTCATGCTTTGTGATGAGGTATGAGAGAATAAGAATAAAGCCCATTCCTATTGTGGCGGATAAGAACGCCTTATATTTTTTATTGATGAGGAAATATATTATCAAAAGACCCGGGTAGAACTTGAGCATTGCTGCCAAGGCAATAAAATACCGGCGAGACTCTCTCTGTCCCTTTTTAAAAAGTACCATCCCGCTATGACAAACAAGGTAACAAGAATAGATATTTGACCATTAGAAAGGTTTGATTGGAAAGGAGGCCACGCAAAAACAAATAAAGATACTAAAGGGATGTATACCAACGGGATACTTTCGGATTTAAGCAATAATAAAATTATTAAACCCATACACAATATCGTTATGATAACCCATAAGACTATCGCATTATGGAAACTCAAAAACCATAAAGGAAACAACAGAATTGCTGTAACCGGCGGATGAGCATTTATTAATTTGTTTTTCAATCCTTCAGGTGTAGGGTTCTTGGGGAGTAGATGTGCATCCATTTCCTCGTAATTGGATGGATATAAGGTCTTTCCCATAAGCAGCTGTTTGCCAGCCATATAATCCTGAATAAAATCCCCTGGCTTGGTAATACCTACCGAAAAAGACTGGCGAAGCTCCGGGAGCCTGATAAAGAAGCAGGTCAGTACAATGGCAGATAGGACAATATAAAACACTATGCGTTTTGTTTTTGTAATATCCATTGGAAACAAGACCTTATGCCATCATTAAGGCATAAACAGATTTATAGCAAGTTAATACAAGAGTTCGCTCATAAAAAGTAGTAGTCATGCGGTGCTTGTATCTCCTGATCGGCTCTTATGAAAACAATCGTTTCTCTCTTTCCGGATTCAAATACCTTTCCCCTATTACTACCGTGCTCAGCCACAGGAGAGATGGTATAAAGTGGGACATTGTCCTCGGTATGGAATAGTCCAGCTGCCATGCTGTTCCATGGGGTGTCATGAGATATACGAGGGAGTAAACTAAGAATAACAAGATAAAGGGCAGCCACAAGTTCAGGAAATTTTGTTTTACCGGCTTTGAGATTAACGTGATAATAAAACCGATGAGCAGTATCAACCATAATTCCCCTGTTCCGATTGTTAGCAGGGATTTCCCGGTAAAGAAATAATAGTAATAGACCAATAGCACGGACAACCTATCCGTAATCATCGCAATCCGGGGCGCTATGTTTATAAAAAGATCCGATTGAATGCCGTACATTAATTTCATTACAAACCACGGCAGGCTGAACAATGCAGATGGTATGAGATAGGAAACCCGTGCCCTCCAGGGCACACTAGATGTAAATAGTATAACAAGGGAGAATAGAATAAAGAACACAAAGCCTTCATTTTTTGTATTTGCGAGAAAACCTGTAATGATGCCGAGCAGAACGGCCATTTTAACGGAAGGGGACTGTCTGAGCCTTGAGTATAGGATCACAACACCGAGGAGATAGACTGCAACGATTATATCCGCCTCTCCACGTACCGTATCGTACAGTATAGCCGGATTATACAGTATAGTAGCAAGGGACAATAATGCTATTGGACGGGACACCCTGTCCCTTATTGAACCGTAAAATATGCCTGCAAGTGCTATGTAATAGCCTATGGTTATGAGCTGAATCAACTGGTTGTTGTTTGTTCCCATAAGCTTGTAGCACCAATATATCAGCATCGAAAACAAGAAGGGGTAATCGGGATGTACATAGCCGTATCTTGTCGCATCTGTAAAAAATCCCATATTAAGCTTGTTGGATATAAAAAATGATTTCGCCACAAACCCATATGTGAATACGGCATCCCAGCCAGGCTCACCGAATATACCCTCTGAAATTATGGCCACAATGATAAAGATTATGAGCAGGATCAACAGGTATTCATAGTAACGCAATGGCTTATGTTCAAACCTGCAATCTTTGAGTTTACAGCGTTTCCCTTTTAACAGCAGAGCAAGAGATATGGTAGCAGATAAAAATGTAAATACATAAACGTATGCCGTTGAAAAGTAACCTCCGATAAGATAACTCAGATACAACAACAGCCATACTATACCACTACCTATAATATAGCTGAAACCGGCAAATTCCGGGAAAGATAATGGGTTGTCGAACGCCATAAATACTATGAATGCTCCTGCAAGCCAGACGATGAAAAGAGCAATCAATAGAAAGGATAGATCATGGAACATCTGGTATACCTTTTACGATAATCACAGCTTCATCCGAATCAACACGTATGATGCATGGATAATTATCATGGTTAACTTGCTCAGAATGAGCGGTTATGCCATAGCCGAATACGATGCGGTAGAGCGTGCTATTTTTACTATAGCCCCAATCAACGGGCAAGGGATAAATAGTGTAATCCGTCTTTTCTATACGGTATGTCCATTGACCGCCGAGCGGATGTTCGCTGCCCAGACCTTCCTGAACGAGTTCGTTGTACGGCAGTTCCACAAAGCATGTTCCCTTTATTTGTGAGTATTCGATAGAAAGCTTTTTATTGAGTTCCTTTACGACGGCATCTTCGTGGAGCTGCGCCCTTTGTTTGTAATTTAATTTAGCAAACTGTAAAGTCTGGAAGGTGTCTATTACGGGCTTTATCTCATGGAGAGACTCATCGGCAAAGGAGACGAAAAATAAACTTATAAATAAAACCGGTATGATGGCTTTTAAATTCATGGAACCGTTCTATAGGCAATATAATTCATTCCTTCGCGTTCTATCACTATGGAGATTTTAATATTTATAATCATAGGT
>DAHXOM010000161.1 GCA_027364825.1 bacterium
TTATATATGAGACCCCATCAATTATTAATAGTTACATGGTTACCCGATGTTAAGAGCAGCGTGGAAAAATTACTGCAAAACAATAATTATGTGTTTGACAGCGTGTCTTCTCCCTTAGAGGCTATTGATGCTATAGGAAAGTACGCCTATAAGATTGTTGTCATTGATAGCCTGCTGCCGGGCTTAAACGGATACCAGCTTGTTAAACGCCTGAAAGGGACCCCGCATGGCGGATATGCAAAATTTATAGTTTTTATGACTAATATCCAGGGCAGCAGAATATCGGATGTAAATAAAAGGTGGGGTATCCATGCTTTGTTAAGAAAGCCGGTAAATGGAGAAGAGTTATTGTCGTCACTGAAGGATGCTGAGGCCTACGATCTTCCCAGCGAAAAAATGGAAATTTATACCTCTCCTTGTGTTGAAGAGTTGCTGTCGGAATTGGCGCATTTATTGTGGATAGGTAAATTAACCTGTTATGGGGACAATGATGTTATAAAAGAGCTCTACTGGGACAGCGGTAACCCGGTGTTTGCAATGAGCAATAGTGAGGAAGAGAGGCTCGACAAATGGTTATTGAATAAGGGACTCGTATCGGAGGGTGCTTTAAAATCAGCATACGACATAATGAATAAAAGGGGCAAAAGGCTTGGAGATGCGCTTATCATGCTGGGAGCTATAGGAGAAGACAGCCTTGAACATGCCATTTCGGATAATATGAAAGAAATAATCCTTGGTATGTTTTCGTGGAACGTGGTTAAGTATACAAAAGAGGAGAAAAAAAGCGGTATTAGAGAATTAACGTCAATAAAAGAATCGTTCCCCATCATTTTATTTGAAGGTATAAGCAGGAAGACCAATACAGATTCTATAAAAGATAAGCTGCAGGAAAAAGGCGAGTTGGTAAGTTTTAGTCCCGACAATATTTTTAACATTGAAGATTTTAGATTCCCGCATTCTTTTAATAGATTGATGAGCCTTATCAATGGTAAACGAACGATCTATGAACTAATTGCAAAGAGCGGTCTGTCCCATGACGATGTATATAGGTTTATTTATACGCTTTTTCTTTTAAGGCTTATAAGGCTGAGTATGGGGAGCGGAGACGAAAAAAATATAGCGATAAGTATACCCAATATCGATACAGATGCAAACAGGAAAACCCGTTTTACTGGAAATCTGCACGATATATCAATAGTGGAACTCATACAAATGTTAGAAGTGAATAGAAAATCCGGGACATTACAGATAAACGATACCAATGAAATCGGCTGGTTGCTCTTTAATAAAGGAAGTATCATTGATGCTTATTATGGCGATCTTACACGGGAAAATGCCGTACACAGGATGCTTTTCCTTGCTGAGGGCGAATTCGATATAAGGTTTAAGGATATCATTGGTGAACCGAGAATATCTGTAGATACGCAGACTTTATTAATGGATGGGGTAAGAATGCTGGATGAGGTTAAAAGGATAGAGCCATCATTTGTAAGTTTCAAGAAGAGATTGGTAGTCAATCCATCGCATGAATTGAGCACGGATGCAGAAAAACAAGAACTCATGAGAATCTTCAATGGAAAGAATGATATATTAACATCGTCTTTTTTGTTAAATCCGGATCCGCAGGCCGGACTTGATACCATAAGTACCTTGTTGAAAAATAACGTTATAAAGGAAGAAGCATGAAGATAATATGCGATAAGTGCAGTACCGAGTTTTCATTCAAAGGGGATGCATCTGGCAGGGATATTTATATGGTAAGGTGCCCGGTCTGTAAAACGCCTATAACGGTAAAGATGGATCCATTCCATGGCGTTCAAAAAAGACACGAAAAAGGCAGGATGTTCTTAAAAGAAAGGAATATCCCGAATGACAGTCATCAAATCGCTCCGGAAAACAAAATGGATCTTGTGCACCGGGATAAGGCGACAGGAGCGGATATAAACATTCAACAAGACATGATAAGTCAGATAGAAAACGGCTCGGATGTCATAACGGATACATCCGATGAGATTTATGATGGTGCTGATTCAAGCGGTGGTAATTCAAAAATGGGGGCCGGCATCTTACGTGGTCTCAAGATATTCATGAAAGGTATAGATCCATACTTTCTTATGGAAAAATATGCTCCCTATATTTATTATACTTTTATGATATTTCTTGTATTTACTACCCTGTTTTTATTTTCAGATTTTATAAAACTTGATAACATGGGCGGTAATATTAATTACTGGTTACACTCAATGCTGTATACTTTCAAACGTTATGTATAGGTATAATGTACAACTGCGGCAGTGATATAAAGCATAAGCTCGGCACTCTTAAATTTATAAAAAGTATAGTCTATCATTCTTCCCTGGAATCCACGAACACCGTAACAGACAGGATTGCTCAGCGCGGTGGTGATGAATGGACCGTAGTAATTGCAGACTCCCAGAATAATGGCAAAGGAAGGCAGGGCAGGGCATGGTATTCTCCTCCGGGTGTTAATATCTATACATCGTTTATATTGAAACCTGCGATATCATACGAACATTTTCCGGCCATCAGTCTTCTGACCGGTATGGTTATAGCGATTGTTATCGGGCATTTTACCGGTCTTGATGCTGAATTGAAATGGCCCAATGATGTCATGGTGAATGGGAAAAAAATAAGCGGTATATTACTCGAACTCGGTCATGATTCCAACAGTAAACCGTATATCATTGCAGGAATAGGTATAAATATAAATGCGGATATAAAAGATTATCCCGGAAAACTCTCTCTCTCGGCCACCTCAATGAAAATAGTAACGGGAAGAACATTTGATAGGGGTGAAATACTGAACTATCTTTACAGGGTATTCTACGAGTGGTATACTATTTATTGTGCGAATAATGGCTTTAAAAGCATACGGGAACAGTATATGCAGAGGTTTAAGATGGTTGATAAGCTTGTTCATATAGATAACGGTGCAGAAAGGATAACCGGTTTTGTGAAAGATATTGATGAATACGGCAGATTAGTGCTAAAAGGTACGCATGGTGAAATTATAACTATCAAATCCGGGGATGTGCATTTAATCCAATAGAGAGAAGATTATGCTGTTAACTGTGGATGTTGGCAATACGAATATAGTGTTTGGAGTATTTGAGAAAGATAAACTCATAACTCATTGGAGAGTTGTGACTGCAAGGGACAGGACTACCGATGAATACAGATTATTATTAAAGGAGCTTTTTGAGCTCGACGGAATATCACTTTCGGACGTTGACGGAATAGCGGTATCATGCGTTGTCCCTCCGGTTATTGCTGCACTTGAAAAGGCATGCGTAGAACTCTACAAGGTAAAACCATTTATTATCGGACCGGGTATCAAGACCGGCATTAGTATACTTTACGACAATCCTAAGGAAGTTGGTGCCGATCGGATAGTCAATGCTGTTGCGGGTTATGATAAGTACAAGAGGAGCCTTGTTATCGTAGATTTTGGTACAGCCACAACATTCGATTGCGTGAGCAAAAAGGGAGAGTATCTGGGAGGTGTAATAGCCCCCGGTATCGGCATATCACTTGAGGCTTTATTCACCCATGCCTCCAAATTGCCGAGGATCGAGATAATGGCACCGCCGGCAGTGATAGGTACCAACACCGTTCATAGCATGCAGTCCGGTATATTTTACGGGTATATCTCTCTTGTAGAGGGCATTATAAAGCTCATTTCAAAGGAAATGACTGAAGAAAAACCTACCGTTATTGCTACCGGGGGGTTTGCAGAACTGATAGGGAGTGCTTCCGAATGTATCAATGAAGTTGATGAATTCTTGACATTAAAGGGGTTAAAGTTAATATATAGTAAGAATATCTCCAAACGATAGATAAGGAGGCTCAATGACTTCTGAAAATGTAGAAGAGTTGTTCGAAAAGGCTCTTGAATTGTTAAAAGCCAAGAAGAATCGTGAAGCCTTTGAAATACTCAAAAAACTTGCAGATAACACTCCATCTTCTATTTATGAGGTAGAAGCCAGATATCTATCCTATTATGGTTATCTGACGGGTGTCGTGGGAAATAATTATAAACGCGGAATAGAACTGTGCAATGAAGCAATCAAAAGAGAATTTTTCCATCCTGATTTTTATTTAAATCTCGGCAGGTTATATCTCGCTATCAGCAACAAGGGTCTGGCTGTAAAAACCTTTTATAAAGGCTTGAGGATCGATAAAACAAACAAAGAACTTATCGAAGAAATAAAGAAACTCGGAGTAAGGAAGAAACCCGTTTTCTCTTTTTTCCTAAGAGATAACCCTATTAACAGGTTTGCCGGCAGAATCAGGGTGTCATTACGTAGATTGTTAAAGGGGGCGAAATGACAGAAAACAATGAAAGGATAAGGAATATCGCGATTATCGGTTTTGGAGCAAGCGGTAAAACTCAATTGGCTGACACTATACTCTTTAACGCAAAAGCTGTTCAGAGTATAGGGAAGGTGATAGATAAAACATCCAACATGGTGCTGGAACAGGAGGAATTTGAACACCTTACTACAATAACAGCTTCACTTGCCACCGTAGAGATCAACGGAGTAAGGTTTAACATTATAGATACCCCGAGTCAGGACGGCTTTATCGGGGAAACAATCAATGCACTCCAATCGGTTGACGGTGTAATATTCGTCATGAGTGCGCACATAGACATAAAACAAGATATGGAAACGCTCCTGAAACATACACAGATGTTTAACCTGCCTGTTCTGTTTTTCATAAATAAGATGGATGCAGAGAATGCAGATTTCAATAAAGCTCTTCAGGAATACAGCAAGTATCTTAATATAAAAATAACACCGGTTGCTCTCCCCATTGGGAGTGAAGATAAATTCGAGGGTGTGTATAGTCTTATCGATAAAAACACGTACCTGTATCCAAAAGATGCCTCCGGACATCCAAAGCAGGTTGCGGGTAATGTACCTTCTGAAGCGGAAGAAATGGGGAAAAGGTTGATAGAGTCTGTTGCAGAAAGTGATGATGCGCTGCTTGAGAAATACCTCGGCAATGTAAAATTGGAGATAGGGGATTTATCCGATTCATTGAGAAAGGCGGTTTTATCAAGGAGTGTATTCCCCGTAATCCCCGGTTCAGCACATTTGAATATTGGTGTTGATAAACTAATAGAATTTTGTTCTCTATGGCTGCCGTACCCTCATTTAATAAATGACAAGGTTATTTTACAGTCAACCGATGGAGTGCATATATCGGAAATTAAGAGATCCGATTCGGAAAAACCGGTGTTGTATGTGTTTAAGACATCCATGGACCCGTATGCCGGAAAAATGAGCTATGCGAGAATATTTTCAGGCAGGATAACACAGGACAGCGTATTGTATAATGCCCAGACGGGAAGCGAGGAAAAAACCAACCATCTTTATACGATGATGGGTAAGAAAAGCAAACCCATTGATGCTGCAGGATGCGGAGATATTATAGCGCTTGCAAAGCTCCAGACCACGAAAACCGGAGATACACTGAAAGGAATAAAGGATGCTCTCCTCGTTCAGCCTGTATATAAATCCAAGAAACTTGTTTCGTTTGCGGTGAAGCCGAGAGGCAAGAGTGATGAGGATAAGATCACCCAGACTTTAAATAAAATATTGGAAGAAGATACGTCTTTGTCTGTGCGAAGAGATGCCCAGTTAAAAGAACTGATCATTGAAGGTGTGTCGAAAGAACAACTGGAAATAGTCATGCATAAAGCGAGAAGGAAGTACGGTATAGATCTGGAACTCGTTCTACCGGACATTCCCTATAAGGAGACTATTAAGGGAAAGGCGGAAGCCCAGGGTAAATATAAAAAACAATCGGGCGGCAGGGGGCAGTATGGTGATGTATGGTTAAAGCTCGAACCTCTGCACCGCGGTAAAGGTGTTGAATTTGTGGATAGTATCGTTGGAGGTTCAATCCCGAGGCAGTATGTACCTGCAGTTGAAAAGGGGGTTCGTGAAGCTGCGCTGGAAGGATTCCTTGCCGGATTTCCAGTTGTAGATTTTTCTGCAACGGTGTATGATGGTTCATATCATGTAGTTGATTCATCAGAACTTGCATTCAAGATTGCAGGTTCATTTGCATTTAAAAAGTGTATGGAAAATGCTATACCTGTAATACTTGAACCGATTATGTTTATCACGGTCGTGGTGCCGGAATCATTTACGGGTGAAGTTATAGGAATATTGAACTCCAAGAGAGCAAAAATACTCGGAATGGAACATGATGACAGTAAGAAACAGATAATAAAGGCGCATGCGCCTTTATCGGAGGTCCAATCTTATGGAGATGAATTAAGGTCGATAACAAAAGGAATGGGAACATTTGATATACAATTCTTTGGTTACGAGGAGGTACCGGCACATATAGCGGAAAAGATTATCGGCAGTAAAAACAAAAAAGAGGTCAAAGTATAATATGGATGAAAAACGTAAAGGAACCAAAAAAACTATAACAGATGAATTGTTAGAGGATAATTTTTTTAAACCCCCGATAGATGATATAATAGAGGAAGCATCCCCGGAGAAGAATGACATTAAAGAGGATGAACAAGAATCGCAAAAGGGAACAGAAAAAGACGGGGGACTTTTATTCGATGATTTTTTGAAATCACCGGCTGAATCAACACAGGATGAAATAACCGAACTATCGACCCCCGAGATATCGGAATTAAATCCAGCTGCGAGTTCCGGGTTTCAAACTGCTTCACCTCCGGGCCCGCATGTTGTAGTTGCCCGGGCCACAGAGGAAACGAGCAGTAAATTAAAACTCATTATCGCTTCTCTCGGGGCTGTTGTCGTTTTATTGATTATTGGTTTTACATATATTTATATACATCATCCCGAGACGAAGCCGTTACAGAGTGATCTGATGCAGGGTTCACAGAGTGTAGCAATAGATCATACAAAACCAGGTCCGGTTCAAGCAAAGCCTGCTGCGCCTAAGGCTGTTCCGGAGGCACAGCAATCTGTTCCGCCTGCAGGAAATGCTGAACAAAAAAACAATCAGCCGTCAAATACGCAGGTAGCAGAGAATGTACCCCCCGCTGTCAGTCCACAGCAGAATAACGAGGTTGCAAAACAGTTTGAAGTTATACTTGAAAATATCAAGTCCAAAACAGCTCTCAACAATGTAAAAAGTATAGGGAAAACGATGGACAATGCATTGAGCTTTGATATTGCGGAAAATAAAAATACAAACACATCATATAGCCTTTTTGTTGATAGTGTCTACCCTTCGGAAGGCGAAGCGACAGCAGACAATCTTAAGCTGATGGTCGCCAACGTTTCAAATGCTTCTGTTGTAAAAGCTGACGGTGGGTACAGGATACTCGTCGGTAAGTATAATTCAAAAGCACGGGCCATGTCGAATATAAAAAACATCAAGGCAGCAGGGTTGAAAGGGATTATCAAAGAAACACAAAATACGATATATACATACAATGTTAAGGTTTATCCTTTTAAATCGGCCAAGGAAGCAGGAACTTATAAGGCAAAGGTAAAGAGATTGGCAGAGAAAGTAACATCCACGGAAATGAAATAACATGTTCGAAAACCTATCGGAAAGTGCGCGGTTATATCTCAAAGAGTCCATCCCAAAACAACTTCTCTCTGCCCTTGTAAAGGGACTGATTCCCCTTGAACCAAAAGAGCTGCTTATAGTAATAGCATATCATTTTAAAAACTGCGATGAACAAACAAAGATGGACGCATTGGGTACCGTAAAATCATTGCCGGCTAACGCAATAGACACCATAGTGACCGAGGATGTACCTGATTTTGTTCTCAGTTTCGTTTACAAAAATTGCATTTTATCTCAGGGAGCTGTTTATTCTCTGGTAACGAATAAGAATCTTTCCGACGAGATGTTTATCGAACTTGCCGGGACAGACAATGATTCCATACTCGAGCTCATTGCCAAGAACCAAATGCGGATTTTGAAAGACGACAGAATATTTGATGCACTTATAACAAATCCCCACCTTCCCAAGGTTTCAAAAGACCAGTTAATGGAGTTTCTTACACTTGTGGCAAGTAAAGAACTCATGAAGTTGAACATAAAGATTGAAAAAAAAGATATGACGACCGCGGGCAAGGTATCGGACCTGCCGACATCCGCTCAAAAACGGATGGATTTACCATCAAACCTCCAGAAGGCGGGTCTGCCCTCCAACACCGGGAATACAGCTTTACCCTCGGATTCAGCCCCGCTGCCGAGCAATGTAACATCACAGTTGCCATCCGAGACGGGAGCTGCACTGCCTGCTGATCTCATCGGTAATCTGCCTACAGCCCTTATTATGCAGGGACTGCCTTCCGAGTTGATAGAGGAGCAGGATGGAGTTGAGAATGTAGATGACGGTGTAAGGTTGACGCTGTATCAGCGCATACAGAAGATGACCGTATCCCAGAAGATAAAGCTTGCACTGCTGGGCAACAAAGAAGCACGGGCTATTCTCCTGAGGGACTCCAACCGGGTTGTGATAGAATCTGTTATCAAAAGTCCGCGAATAACCGATGGCGAGGTGATCGGTATTACCAACTCCCGAAGTATAAGTGAGGATATTATAAGGATGGTCGCTTCTAACAGAGAATGGCAAAAGAACTATGGGATCCGGCAGGCACTTGTTGCAAACCCAAAGACTCCGGTACCAATTGCTATCAAATTACTTGAAACTATGTCAAAACAGGACTTAAAGAGACTCAGTAACAGTAAAAATATTTCAGCTGTAGTTGCCACTACAGCAAAAAGAATGACGGGAGATACAAAGTAATGGCTCTATTAAACTCTAACAAAAAGGAAATCAACGCAAAGATAGTGTATTACGGGCCTGGTCTGTCGGGAAAGACCACGAACATACAGTACATCTACAAGAAATTAAAACCCGAGCATAAAGGCAAACTCATGACCCTTGCAACACAAACTGACAGGACCCTGTTTTTCGATTTTCTGCCGGTTGAGCTTGGTGAGATAAAAGGTATGAAAGTACGGTTTCAGCTGTACACCGTGCCCGGGCAGGTGTTTTATAATGCCACAAGAAGACTGGTATTGAAAAATGTCGATGGAGTAGTTTTTGTTGCAAGTGCGGAAAAAGATAAGATGTATGATAATATGGAAAGCTTTAAAAACCTTGAGGAGAATATTCAGCACTATGGCAGGGCAATAGCAGATATACCGCTTGTGATTCAGTACAACAAGATGGATCTTCCCGATGTTAATACCGTAGAGGAACTACAGAAGGAGCTGAATAAATTTAATGTTCCCTACTTTGAGGGATCGGCGAGTACAGGTGCAGGAGTATTACAAACACTCACGGGTATTACGAAATTGGTTGTTCATAGATTAAAGAGTCAGACGTCGATAGCCGATTCCGACAGGGCACAGAATAAAGAGCTCAAAGAGATACAGTTGGAACGTGCACAGGAGACGGATGACAAGCAGCAGGAAATCGCTGAACAGGCTAAAGAGGTTGAAGTACAAAAGAAGGAACAGCCGCGCGTCCAGGCACAGGCGAAAACAGCCTCACAGGTTCAGGCAAAAAAACTCCTGAATGTGCTTGAAGTCGGAAAGCCCGAGGTCCTGAGCAACAACACGGTCATAGTACCGGTAATAGCCGTCGATGACGATAAATTACAGTACGAACTGAAGGTGACCATTAAGTTCTGAACAGTTCCCAAAATCAAATCGACGGATTTAATCTGGATGTGGAACTGAGGATGTTTGAATTGAGCAGTGGGTTTGGTCCGGCGTGTTCTAAAAAGGATAGAGGGTAAATGCTACAAGCTGGGTATTGTTTTTCTGGTTTTGGACATCACCCACGTAGGTATATGCAATCGTGAATCTCGGCGCCTTCCATGCAATACCGCCTGAAAAGGTTTTGGTGTTTTCTGCTTCTTCCCATGCATAACCGCCGCGGAATGCTATTTGATTGACGAGCACCAGTTCTCCTCCTGCGTGATAATCTATGTTCTTCGTTGTATTTACATCAAGATTCTTTACGGCATCGAACGCAATGGTCAGTACACCGTGCAAGAACATTGAAATACCGGCATCTATCAGTCTTGACGGGAGTTGTTCTCTTGTTCCTCGTATCCTTGTTAGGTTCAGTCCTGCAATGGAAAGGTTTAAGAATGAAACACCGGGTGAGAAAATAACACCATAACCGAGCGTTTCCGACTGGCCGGATAATCCCTGGATAAAGTGATCCATCCTTCCGGTAACACCAGCACTGAAAATACCGGGTTCACCCATGGATAAGGCGAGTGCATAGGTGTTCCTCTGGATACTTAATGATGATACTTTATAACTGTCTCTGTAATAGCCGAATCCTGCCCCGAGCTGGGAGGTAGTACTGTCAACCACTGATGACTCGATTCTGCTCCCCGTATACGGATTTGTATAGAGATATCCAAGCGCAGCTCCATATCTCTTTGTTGCACTTATCCCGGCCGGGTTTATAATAATGGCAGAATTATCATTTGCTATAGAACCAAAAGCGCCGCCCATGCCTGCAGAGGCAGGTGTTGAATATAAGAACAAAGAGTCGGCAATAGAATAATTTGGGATAAAAAATACCAGCAGTAAAGTTGCTACTGTAAGATAAATACCCCTCAAGGTGTACCTGCTCCGGTTTTGAGGAGTTTATATTTGTACGTTATTTTGGATGTTTTCCCGAGCATTGCGGATGCAGAGCAGAATTTTTGCTGCGAGAGATCAATCGCCCTTTCAATATCTTTTTCCTCCATATCACCTTCAAGGATATATTCCAGTGATATCGTGGTATAAACTTTTGGATGTTCAGAAGCCCGCTCGGCAGTTATGTTTAATTTAAAGTTCTTAATATGCTTTCGCATCTTTTTTAGGATAGATACTACATCCATACCTGTGCACCCGCCAAGTCCTATGAGCAGAAGCTCCATGGGCCTAGCACCCATGTCCGTTCCGTCATGCTCCTTTGCTGAGTCCATAGTGATCGTATGACCGGAGTCCGGCACCCCCTCGAACCGCATTCCATCTTTCCATGTAATTTCTATCTTCGGCATATCAGACCTTTTTTATTGCATCATTTGCCGCTACAAGAAGCGGGTCCCATACCGGGGCGAATGGAGGTGCGTAACTCAGATCGAGTCTTGAGAGTTCATCGATTGTCATACCTTTATATAATCCTGCCACAACAATGTCTATCCTTTTTGATACACCCTCTCCGCCAACCATCTGTGCCCCGAGAAGCTTGCCGTTCTTTTTCTCCATGACCAGCTTTATGGTAATTGATTTTCCGCCCGGATAGTAGTGAGCCCTGGTTTTGGATGTAATAACACTCGATACCGCATTAAATTTGTTCTCAAGAGCTTCTCTTTCCGTCAGCCCTGTCCTTGCAACCTCGAGATCGAAAATCTTTACCACGGAAGTTCCTGCCACGCCTTTGAATGATTCATTGGCACCTGCTATATTGGCACCTGCTATTTTTCCCTGCTTGTTTGCTGTCGTACCCATGGGGATATAAGCGTCTTTTTTCAGGATTATGTGTTTCGTAGTTGCACAGTCGCCTGCGGAGTATATATGCGGGATGTTGGTTTCCATCCTCTCGTTAACCAGTATCGCATCATGTACTCCTGTTACAATACCAGCGGCTTTTGCTATCTCTGAATTCGGCTTGACGCCGATCGATAGAATTACCATATCAACATCAAAACTTCCATTGGACGTTTCGATCCTGATGAGTCCGTTCTCTTTTTTATCAAACGATTTGACCTCTGTCGATTTCAATATCTTTACGCCGTTACTCTCGAGTGTTTTTTCGACGATCGTGGTGATTTCGTCATCCATAGTGCCGAGTATGTTGGAAAGTTTTTCTATAACAATTACTTCCAGACCGAGTCCTTTTAATGCCTCTGCCATTTCCATGCCGATATAACCTGCTCCGACGATGGCCGTCCTTTTCAGGGAACGTGACTTTATATAACCTTTGATGGCAATGCCGTCATCGAGTGTCCTTAACTGAAATATTGCCGGGTTGTCGATACCGGGGATGGGAGGTTTTATTGCCGAAGCACCTGTTGTGATTGCAAGATAGTCGTAGGGGAATTCGATATCCTTTTTTTCGTTGTGATCTATTGCAAAGACCTTCCCTGCCTTCGAATCTATAGAGACGACTTCTATCTTTGTAAGGACATCGATGTTCCTTTCCGATTTGAACCGTTCTTTTGGAATAGCTATCAGATCCGTATGTTTCTTTGTAATGTCCATTATGTAGTAGGGTAAACCGCACGATCCATAGGATACAAATTCACTCTTTTCAAGTGCTGTAACATTGAGTGAAGATTTTCTTCTTTTAGCCTGACTGGCTGCGCTCATCCCTGCTGCTACACCTCCTACAATAACAACATTTTCCGGCATCAGTAGAGCCTCCTTTATTTAACTTTTGAGCTATGGGCGGATTGCATTATCTGTTTGGTTCAAGTGCAGAGATTACACCATCTATAAACTGATCCTCCGGCAGAGCACCGACAAATTCAACACCGTCATTGATAACTGTTTTTGGTACAGACTGAACACCGTATTTATTACTGACCTCCGGGAATTCCGTGGCTTCTACCATATCCGCAGTAACAAAGTCATTTTCTATTGCAATCTTATGCGCCGTTCTGACAGCCTTCGGACAGTAGGGACAGCTCGGTGTTACGAAAACCTGAATTCTTATAGGTTTATTGATAGCCTGTAACTTCTTTTTTGATTCTTCGGTGAGATGGCTGCTGCCCTCGGATACATCCATAATGTCTTCAATGACAGAAGCAAACTCGTAACCCGCAGGTATTCCATAATACCGTATGCCATAATCCCTTACGCCTTCTATAATAAGAGCCGGATACTTGTCGATCTTGTATTGTTCCTTCTTATCGTTTTGCGTAGCATAATCATAATGCTCCACTTTGATCTTGTCGGAGAGTGAGCCCAATTCGTCGATAAGCATTTTTTCATCGTTACAATAGGTACAATCTTCTTCCTGTGTAAAAAGGACCAGCTTTACATCGTTCTTTAATTTCGAAAACTCATTTTTTAAATACTCTTTGTCTTTTTCTTGCAGTAAACCCATGTTACCTCCGTTTATTTTTTTACTGTTTCCAATTTTTCAATGTACCTCTGGACTGAAGAACCTGCCATGGCACCGTCTCCTACAGCAGTTGCAACCTGTCGTACCATTTTCGAACGTATGTCTCCTGCTGCAAATATGCCCGGCTGGTTCGTTCCCATGTTCTCGTCTGTAATTATATACCCGCTTTCATCCAGGGTTACAATATCTTTCACAAACCCTGTATTTGGGTTGTTGCCGATAAAAATAAAGACCCCGTCTATCCTCTTGGTAACAACAGTATCTGTTTTCAGGTTCTTGAGAGAGACTGCTTCTACTGTTTTCTTACCCTCTATCCCGGTGATCACAGAATCCCAAATAAACTCTATTGAAGGTATGCTGAAAGCGCGTTCCTGCAGTATTTTCTCTGCCCTCAGTTTATCCCTCCGGTGAACGACAGATACTTTCCTTGCAAACCTCGTAAGGAATATAGCATCCCCTATAGCTGTATCTCCGCCGCCTACAACGATGATTTCTTTATCTTTGAAAAATGCGCCGTCACATTGGGCACAATACGATACACCCCTTCCGGTAAAGAGCTTTTCGCCGGGAACATTTAACTTGATATTCTGGGTCCCTGCTGCGATAATGATTGTTTTTGTAGTGATCATCCGGTCGTCTGTGGTATGAACAATTCTATTCTCACCGTTCAATTCTATCCTCGTGGCGCCTATCTCGCAGATTTCAACGCCAAACGATCGTGCCTGTTCCTCTATTGCGGAAGTGAGATCTGAACCGGAGATCCCTTTCGGAAAACCGGGATAATTCTCTACTATGTCAGCTACAACTATTTCACCGCCTATGGCTTTTTCTTCCAGGAGAAGGGTCTTCAGTTTTGCCCTGCCTGTATAGATGCCTGCAGTCATTCCTGCCGGGCCGCCTCCTATGATTACACACTCATAAGAATCGCATGCCGGCATTTGTTCGGCTTTATCAATTGTTAAGTCTGATAATAGCATTCTCGATAAACCTTTCATAGTCGGATATTTTCGTGGCTCCCACTAGTCTTTCCACAGAATTACTTTGATAGAAGAGAACAAGTGTCGGAAGGCTCGATATCTGGTACGTCGACACCAGGTTCGGGCATGCATCGGCATTTACCCTGTAAAACACCGGCTTGTTTTTATATTTTTCTGCAAGTTTTTCGAGTATTGGTTTAGCAGCATGGCAGGATGAACACCACTC
>DAHXOM010000054.1 GCA_027364825.1 bacterium
AATTTATATACATGAAAAACATAAAAAACAATACATTGCTGAAGACTTCGGCAGAAACACTTCATTCACAACAAGCAGCCGGCATGGCAAACCTTCCTATTGCCTTTTTTTTGTTAAAAGTGGTATGAAATAGCTGAATATATTCCCGGGAGATTAAAACATGAGTATCAAAACAATGTATAAAAGATTTTATCGCAAATATGAAGATATGGATTCTTATGAAAAGGCCCGATTATATGCTATTGGCGGCATAGGTGTTTTAACGGTCGTCCTGATCATTGGATTGATGACATTGTTTTATCTAAGGTATCTCAATGTCGGCATCGGCGTCGACACTGCGGGCCTGCTCGGCAAGCCTGCTGTTTTCATAAACAATATGTCTGGCTCTTCGATAAAAGATGTCTCCGTAGAAATGGACGGCACGTATACGGCTACCGTGGATGTGATTAAACCCAAACAATTTGCTGTTGTATATTTTACTTCTTTTAAGCCTTTGCCCCCGGAAAACTACATGCCTCTCAAGATAACGGTTAAATCCGGTTTTGGCGTAAAAACAAAATCTTTGCCTCCTGTATCCAAATAGTACATGCCGAGGAAGGAAACATTTATAGAAGTTATCCTCCCGGTGCCAGTTGACCATGGGTTTACGTACAGGGTGGATGAAACAACAACCGGGATAATTGACGCGGGAAAGGTTGTTGCAGGACAAAGGGTGCTTGCGCCGTTCGGCTCTCGGATGCTTATCGGTGTTGTCAGAAGGGTGGGGGTTGACAAACCGGATTATGATACAAAAACCGTCAGACAGATAATTGACGGTATACCATGCCTGTCCGGTCCTCTTATAAAACTCCTTGAGTGGTCTTCCCAGTATTATTTCCATCCCCTTGGAGATGTATTTAAACAATTCATGCCCCACAAAGATATCAAACTCGAAGCAAATAAATATTATAGACTATCTCGCCATGATATTGATTATAGTATGGTTGCAGGTAAAGAAGAAGGGGTTTTAAATTATCTTGTAAATAGAAAATTTGTTTCGCAGAATACACTTACCAAAAGGTTTAGCCAGGGTGTGCTCAATAAACTTACGAAAAACGGCATTCTGGAGATCGTTTTCAGGGCATCGGAACAAATGCCTGATCAAACGGTCGATTCAACCGCAGATGCTGACGATTCAAATGGCATGAAAACATTTGAATCTGATTTAACACTGACTTCAGAACAAAAAAATGTTGTTGACCTGCTTATAACCGATTTACAAACGAGAGCTTTTCAGACTGCTCTCGTGATGGGGGTAACCGGAAGCGGAAAAACAGAGATATATATGCGGGTTATTGCAAAGGCAATAGAGCAGGGGGAAAATGCAATTGTCCTTGTACCTGAGATAGCGTTGACTCCCCAACTCATTAACCGGTTTACCGACAGATTTGGTAAAATTATTGGTGTTATTCACAGTAAGATAAAGCCTTCAATGTTAAAAAAAACCTATAAAGATATCCTGCAGGATAAAATCCGTATCATTATAGGTGTGCGTTCAGCGATATTTGCACCTATTAACAACGTTGGGGTTATTGTCGTTGATGAAGAACATGAGCATACCTACAAGCAGGAAGACAGGTTCAGGTATCATGCAAGGGATGTTGCAATCATGAGGGGCAAGCTGGAGCAGGCGCTCGTTATACTGGGCAGTGCAACACCTTCACTTGAATCATATTACAATGCAACGACTGAAAAGTACAAATTTTATAAACTCGAGCACAGGATACATGACCTCCCGATGCCGGAAATACATATTATCGATCTCAAACAAGAGCACCCGCACAGGATTGGCAATGAAATACTTACAAAGCCTGTTGTTGAAGCATTATCGGAAACATTCTCAAAAAATAAACAGGCAATAATCATGCTCAACAGGAGAGGATATTCCTCAAGTCTTATCTGTGGAGATTGCGGGCATGCCGAGAAATGTCCGGAGTGTGACATACCCCTTACCCATCATAAGTCTTTGCAAAAGTTAGTCTGCCATTATTGCGGTTATTCCACTCCGGTTTTCTCAAAATGTCCTGCCTGTGGTTCTTCGAAGATAAAATCCATGGGCATCGGCACGCAGAGGCTCGAAGAAGAAATTAAAAAAATATTCAGCAACATCAAATTCATCAGGATGGATAAAGATACGACCGGGACATCCGGCTCGCATGAAAAATTCATCGATATGTTCGGTACGGGAGATGTGTTAATGCTGCTCGGTACACAGATGGTTGCAAAGGGACTCGATTTTCCGGACGTGGATCTTGTCTGTCTGCCTTTGCTTGATATCGGTCTGAATGTACCTGACTTCAGAAGTACCGAAAGGATCTTTAATATTATCATGCAGTCTGCAGGAAGGGCGGGCAGGGCAGAAAGCGGAGCAAGGGTATTTATCCAAACATATAACCCTGATTATTATCCTGTAAAATATGCCGTTGAATATAGTACAGAATTATTCTACAAAACAGAGCTTGCCTATAGAAAGGAATTGTCATATCCGCCTTTTTCACGGATAGCCCTTGTTATATTCAAGCATAAAGACCTCACCGCTCTCCAGCATGCAATGGAAAAGGTTGCCAGGGGACTTCCCAATGGATCTGAT
>DAHXOM010000175.1 GCA_027364825.1 bacterium
CCTGGTCATTGAATGTCGTTTTCTTGCTGGATAGATTGTAGCCGTCCAGGGTATAGATGTTGTAATCGAGTGCGAGGATCGTATCTTTTGTAATATCATAGCTTATACCGGCAAGTGCCCAGGTGTTTTCCGATGTGTTTATAAACTTTAAAAGCTCCGTCGAATATATATTGTAACTGTTGATGCTTACCGTCGGCGCTACCTTCCCGCTTACCGGTGTATAGGAATCATTCCCATTCGGTTTCATATCGAGGTAGCGTGCGAATACCCTCAATTTCTCCTCGCCCGGAATTCGCAGGAAGCCCCAGAACTCATACCCGTAACCGTGGTTGAATTTTGCCTTCCCCTGATCCGCGGGTGTAATGTGGTCGTCAGCCCACATCCAGTCGCCTGCGACCCTGAGCAGCTTGTTGGTATACACCAGCATCGCTATGGCGCGTTTCGGATTATAATCGGGAATACCGTTGTGCATACTCTCGTCCATGCCGAATATGTTGAAGATGAAAGGTTTTACGTTGAAAGCTATCCTCGCTGCTGCTGCATAGCCCCTGCCGTTTTGCGGGGCCTGGTACCCTTCTCCGTTTGATCCCATGATGTGATAATCGATAAGTTTGTTGAAAAGACTCCCTACAATAGCTACACCCAAGTCACTGGATGGCGCAAACCCCTCGTAGTCCGGTGCTGTTTCGGAAACAAACCTGTAGTTCCACAGCCCTTCTTCGTAGGGTATCCACGGTGTTTCGGTAAGTCCGAACCTGATCGCTATGTCTTTTGCCGGGGTAAAGATACCATACAAATATTTAACAAACACATCTCCCCTTCCGTTTGACGCTGTCGGGTCCGAGTATGCCTCATCGAGTGTAAGCTTGCCCGAGAAGTACTCGTTTATCTTACCAATGGCGATCAGATATGCCCTTGATAGTCTGAAGCCGTTTACATTTGAAGAGTTTTCGTTTGCCTGTGTCTGGCCGACAGTCGATGAATTAAAGTGGTCCCCCGAGGCCTCCATTGCATTCAAGTAGGCTTTTACGCCTATGTTCAGGTTATCATTGATCTGATATGCATAGGCCCCTGTGCTGAGCATCATCACTCCCAGTCCAGCCATTATCATTGTACGTTTTAATTTTTTTACCATTTTTCCTCCTTAGTGTTTTGTTTTTATTTTTTCTTCTGCCACTAAGGTATTCCGGAAATGTAACGGATGTATTAACTGCAGGTAAATTCCTGTTAAACTGCTCCAGTCACGATACGGTTCCTAAAAACCCATAATTACCAGTAGGTTAGCTTCTTATAGGGGTTTGCAGTTTACATCCATGAAACACAAACAGCATATTCTGCATGGGTTAACCTGAAAAGGTATTCGAATACCCCCTTATAAATTACAGGAATTTGATCCGCAGGATATCGATACCGATCATGCAGACAAACATCAGGACAATGCCGAGCATTGTCCACCGTTCGCCCTTCAGGGCCGATGGATCGTACACGGCTTTTTTTGTCTTAAAACTTTTGGGGAAGAAACGCGGTACGTCTGCAAGATACCGTCCGTAGCCGTCGCCGAATTTTTCGAGCAGGAAATACTCTTCCCGCCTGACGATGGGATAATATTCGATAACAAAATAGAGGACCACGAGCGGTACGAGGACTGCGGCGTTTGCCAGCAGGGAAAATCCGAACGCAATCAGGAAATTGCCCGCGTAAAGCGGGTTCCGGATGATAGAATAAGGACCCTCCATGACAAGCCGGTCTGCTATGAGCTTTTTGGATCGCGTTGTACCCCCGGAATAGCCCACGGCCCAGATCCTTATGGCCTCACCTCCCAGTATTACCGCGGTTCCGATGATGAACAGCAGCAGCAGTGCATGTCCTTCAGTCAGCGTGGGCTTTGTGAAGACAAGCAGAAGTACGGTCACCATGATAAACGGTACCGGCAATGTATCCCTGTGTTTAAAAACAAAATCCCCGAAACGAACAATCCTATCCTGTTTCATCTGTCTCCTTTCAGCCATTTCATAAATCCTTTATAGTTTTTTGTATTAACGACATCACGCTTTTCGAGCCAGCCCCGTCTTGCGACGGACACACCGTAGCTCATGTACCTCATCTGCTTCGGATCATGGCTATCAGTTGTAATCATAAACTTCAAACCTTTTGAATGCGCCTTCTTTATCATGGTATCGGTGAGGTCCAGCCGCAGGGGGTATGAATTTATCTCCATTGCTACATGATAGGTGCCTGCCGCAGAAAAAACAGCGTCCCAGTCCGCTTCATAGGCATCCCTTTCACCGATGAGCCTGCCGGACGGATGACCGATAACATCCACAAGGCCCGTAGCCATTGCCTTTATGATGCGCCCGGTTATCTGCTCACGGGACTGTTTAAAACCCGAATGTACGGAGCCGATAACGATATCCAGTTTATCAAGCAGGCTGCCGTCCATGTCAAGGGTCCCGTCTCCGAGTATGTCGACCTCCATACCCTTCAGCACCTTTATGCCGGCTGCGGTCTCGTTGAATGCGTCTATCTCATTTATCTGGGACTCCAGCCTCCGGGGATCAAGACCCCGTGCAATATTCAGGGACTGCGAATGATCCGTTATGGCTATGTATTCGTAGCCGAGCGACTTTGCATGTGCTGCCATCTGTTCCACCGTGCTGTCTCCGTCGCTGTAGACCGTATGCATGTGGACGTCACCCCGTATGTCTTCCTGTTCTATCAATTCCGGCAGGCGGTGTCCGAGCGCAAGTTCGATCTCGCCCAGATCTTCCCTGATCTCCGGGGGTACCGGTTGTAGGCCGAGTGCTTCGTAAACATCCCGTTCCGTGGCACCGGCAATCTTCCTGTCGTTTTTCAAGTCAAACACACCGTACTCGTTCAGCTTGCAGCCCTTTTTCACGGCTATCTCCCTCAGCTTTATATTGTGGGCCTTCGATCCGGTAAAATAGGCAAGCGCTGCCCCGAAGCTGTCGTCCTCCACGACACGAACATCGACCTGGAGGTGCGTGTTTTTCAGGACTGCCGACGACCGGGTCGGGCCGTGGGAGAGTACCCTCTCGATTTCTTTCAATTGCACGAACGTATTCATCAAAATCTCCGGCTCATCCGAGGTAACAAGTATATCTATATCACCCACTGTTTCCTTTCTGCGCCGGATGCTCCCCGCAAGCTCTATGTTGCTGACGCCCTTGACCCCGCTCAACTCATGTACGATCATTTCACCGATCGGGAGGGCTGTACCCAGGGGAAACCTGCCCTGGATGCTCTTTTTCAGTGCAATCCCTTTCAGGATATTTGCGATCGTTTTATCTTTTATACCCTTTATACCCTGCAATTTACCCGAGCCTGCATAGACCTCAAGCTTTTCGATAGAATCGATGCCGTAGGTGTCGTACAAAAGCTTTGCCGTTTTTGGACCGACCCCGGGGATATAAAGTATATCGAGAACCCCCTGCGGAAATTCTTTTTTAAGCTCCTCAAAATCCCCTATCTTGCCTGTTTGAACATATTCTTCTATCTTTGCAGAAAGGTCCTTGCCGATACCCGACAGTTCTTTGAGCCTGCCGGTACCGATGAGCCCTGCCGCGTCCTCGGTAAGGTCTTCCATGACCTGTGCTGCCTTCCGGTATGCACGTATCCTGAACGGGTTGTCATTTTTTAATTCAAGGATGTCCGCTATGTTGTTAAAGATTTTCGATAATTCTTCGTTTGTCATACTATTATAATAGATAATCGGACACAGAATTTCAAGAATACCGGGACATCGTAATGCATACTTGCCTTGACAGAGAACTCGTTGTTATTATACATTCAAACTATGAGAAAAATATACTATGTGGCTTCGATTCTACTGCTGGGTATCTTGATTCAGGGATGCGCAACTTCAAACAGTGCTGTAAACGACCGGACCGGATTGGCCATAACAGGACAAACAACCGCATCTGCGCCTGCAGGTACGCAGTGTGCACCGCTCACGGGTACCTCTGTTACTGCCGGTTCATCGGTAACAACAACCGCGGACCAGGACATATCGGATGTGCTCGCCCAAAGCACTGCCCCGGAAAATCTGGAAAAAATAACAACAGACACGGACATCCCCATGGTCATGAACGAGAAGGTTCAATATTTCATAAACTATTTTTCGGATACACAGCATGATATCTTTGCAAAATGGCTTGAGCGATCCGAGCAATATATTCCCCAGATGAAAAAGATCCTGCGGGAGAACGGGTTGCCGGAGGACCTCGTGTACATGGCCCTTATCGAAAGCGGTTTTAATACCCACGCGATATCAAGGAGCAGTGCATGCGGGCCGTGGCAGTTCATGAGAGGCACGGCACGGCTGTATCATCTAAAGGTAAACTGGTGGGTGGATGAACGGAGAAATCCGGAAAAATCGACACTCGCTGCCGCACGGTACCTAAAGAACCTCTATGATACCTTTGGTTCATGGTATCTTGCAGAAGCGGCTTATAACGCGGGCCCTCTTAAAATAATGAGGGCGATGCGAAGACAAAATACCGATAATTTCTGGAACCTTGCAGATCACCGGTACCTGAAAAAAGAAACAAGGGACTATGTTCCGAAACTCATAGCAGCAGCAATGATAGCGAAGGATCCTGCTGAGTACGGATTCAAAGACCTGACCTACGGCAAACCGCTTGAAGATGACAAGGTAGTACTGGATCACCAGATCGATCTCCATGTCGCTGCACGACTGGCGGATACAGACTACGATACAATAAAAAAGATCAACCCGGAACTCCTGAGATGGGCAACCCCTCCGGTCCCGTCATACACCTTGAACATCCCCGCAGGCACAAAAGAGCTTTTTCTGGCAGGGCTTGAAAAGATGCCGCGGAAGGAACTCTTCAGTTATAAGAGGTATGTTATAAGGAACGGCGATACACTGTATATGATTGCAAGGGCATACGGCATACCGCTCCACGAGTTAAGGGTTATGAATCATATAGGAAACGTAAAGGCATTGAGGCCCGGGCATGACATTATCATACCGGTAAGCCCGTATGCGCATAAAGAGGCAATTGCCTACGCCAAAAGAATGCGGACAATCAATACGTCGTATACAGCTCCCCGATCCGGATCCAGGTATATTTACTACAGGGTAAAACAGGGGGATACCTTATGGGATATAGCCCAGAAATTCGATGTTACAATCTCAAGGATAAAGTACAATAACAGGTTACGGGGTAGGCTTATCAAACCCAATATGATCCTGAAAATACCAAAGATCCTTGCACGGGAAGATTAGAAAGGAGAACGAAAGTGTCGGAAATCGAACTCGAACGGCAGGTGCTCAACGCACTCAGCACGGTAGAGGATCCTGAACTCAAAAGAGATGTCGTAAGTCTCGGTATGATACAGGACTTAAAAATAGACGGCGGTAAGGTAAGTTTTAGATTTGTTCTGACCACGCCTGCATGTCCGCTTGCGGGCAGCCTCAATGAATCGGTGAGGAAGGCGGTTGAATCCCTAAGCTGGGTAAAATCCGTCGATATAAAACAGGATTCTGCTGTTCCAAAGTCAAAATCCTCGGGACCCAAGAAGCCGGTGCCAATCGAAGGCATTAAGAACATCATAGCAGTGGGAAGCGGAAAAGGCGGCGTCGGCAAATCAACGGTCAGTGTTAACCTTGCGGTCGCTTTGGCCCAGACAGGGGCAAAGGTCGGCCTTATCGATGCAGACATCTATGGACCTGATATTCCCCTTCTGCTCGGCATAACAAATGAACAAAAACGTGCCATCGCAGAAAAAGAAGAACTTGCACCGGTAGAGGCTTACGGGTTAAAGGCAATTTCGATCGGCCTGATCCTGCCCGATGACACCCCTGTGATCTGGAGGGGACCGCTGATAAGCCAGATGATTGAACAATTCCTGACCCAGATGAAATGGGGCGAGATCGACTATATGATCGTCGATCTGCCGCCCGGAACCGGCGACATCCAGTTGACCCTTGTTCAGAAAGCACCGATAAGCGGAGCCGTTATTGTTTCGACACCGCAGGATGTGTCCCTCCTTGACGCCACAAAAGCGCTGAACATGTTTTTAAAAGTAGAGGTGCCGATCCTCGGTATGGTGGAAAACATGAGCTATTTTATATGCCCGCACTGCGGCAAACAGACGAACATATTCGGGACCGGCGGGGTAGAGGATACTGCAAAAAGGCTTGGCATTGATTTTATCGGCAGGATTCCTCTTGAGCCGCGCGTCAGAGAGGGCGGCGATACCGGCAAGCCCATTGTGGCGGCTGACCCGTCTTCTCAATCAGCAAAAGAATTCCGGAACATAGCGGCAAAGGTAGCATCGAAACTCAGCATACAAAACCTGACCGGCGGAGAAAAATAATCCGTGCCCAGTACCACAAACAATACCATCTATGACGTTGCTGTCATAGGGGGAGGCATAAACGGAACCGGCATAGCAAGGGATTGTGCCATGCGGGGCTTAACGGTTGCCCTTTTCGAAAAGAACGACCTTTCCTCGGGTGCAACCGGTGCATGTACCGGTATGATCCACGGCGGAGCACGATATCTCCTGAATGACGTACATACGACACATCTTTCGAGTCTGGATTCCGGATATATTCAGAAGATTGCACCCCACCTGTTGTTCAGGATACCGTTTGTAACACCGGTCCTCAAACAGGACTTTATGCCAAAGGTTTATATCGAGCTGCTTGAGACCTTTTTTGAGGCTTATGATAAATTTGCTCCCCTGAAAAACAGCAAGCCGCATACAAAACTTACAAGGGAAGAACTCAAGGCGCTTGAACCGGGCATCACCGATGACGCTATCGGTGCCATTTCATTCGACGAGTACGGTATCGATACCTTCAGGCTGTGCGCTGAAAATGCCCTGTCAGCGGCCGAACACGGAGCAGAGATTCACAACCATACCGAGGTAAAGCAGCTCCTGATAGACGGTAATGTGGTCGGGGGCGTAAAGGTCAAGGACACCTTCTCGGGGGAAACAAGGGACATCCATGCAAGACTCGTTATGAACGCCGCGGGGCCATGGCTACCCGGCGTTGCAGGTCTTGCAGGGACGACCGTAAAGATACGGCCCGGCAAAGGTATCCACCTTATCCTGGACAGGCGTGCCGCAAACATAGGCATTGTGATAAAAGCAATAGACGGCCGACAGGTGTTTATGATGCCGCATGACAACACGTTTATCATTGGAACAACAGACGATGATTATTTCGGTGATCTCAACAACCTCTGGGCAACCCATGATGAGATCGAGTACCTGCTTCAGGCAGCGGAACATTATTTCCCCCGCATAAGGGAATACAGGATCATGCGGGTGATGATAGGAATACGGCCCACATTGTACGCATGGGGAAAGAATGAGGATGCTCTGTACCGGGAACACAGGATAGTCGACCATGAAGCAGAGGACGGCATAAAGGGTTTCCTGACGATAGCCGGAGGCAAACTTGCGAGCTACCGGCTCATGTCGGAAGAAGCAGCGGATGTTATATGCAAAAAACTCGGTTGTAAAAACACCTGTAAAACACACACCGAGTCGTTACCCGGGGGTCATTTTATCCCGGATGTACGAAAACTAGCGCAGCAGTACGGTCTTGATCCTTATGTTGTCTCAAGGAT
>DAHXOM010000196.1 GCA_027364825.1 bacterium
ATATCATAGACGCCTGTCCGGTCCAATTCGGCAGGAGGAACAAGCCGAAAGAGGCACCCGATATGATGCAGCTGCAAAAGGACAATGCAATACCGTTACAGCTGGCCCAGAAGAAGAAGCCGGAAGAACTTGCCGGCAAGATCATCACGGGTATCTTTGTGAAGAAGGACTTGCCTTCATACACAGACACATACTACAATACCATTATACCCAAAGCTCAGGCTAAATAAAGAGGAAACAGGAGTAACCAATGAATAAAAATACAGAGATTAGATTAAGCGGTGAAGGCGGCCAGGGGCTTATCCTTGCGGGTGTTATTCTTGCATCGGCAGCCCTTTTAGAAGGGAAGAATGCTGCACAATCGCAGTACTACGGTCCTGAATCGCGGGGCGGTATCAGCAAGTCGGAGGTTGTTATCAGTGATGGTGACATTATCTATCCCGAGGTCGCAGACCCGGATCTTGTCCTTGTTCTTTCGGATGTGGCGAGTATTCCTTATACAAAAGACATACGGCGGGATGATGCTCTTGTTATATTCGATACAGATACCGTTACACAATTTCCGGATCTAAAACACGGTAAAATATACAAACTTCCGTTCACAAAGACTGCCCACGATAAACTCGGAAAACCGTTTATAGCAAATATCATAGCACTGGGGACAATCGTTGGATTGACAAACGTCGTCAGCAAGGAATCTATAGAAAAGGCCGTCCTTGCAAGGGTTCCGAAAGGTACGGAAGAATTGAATAAAACCGCTCTGTTAGAGGGTTTTGAGCTCGCTAAAACAATAAAAAAATAGAAAGGATAAATCTATGAAGAAATATTTACTGACACCAGGCCCGACAGAACTGCCGTCCAGGGTATTGCTTGCGATGGCGCACCCTATAATCCATCACAGGGCACCGGAGTTTTTGCCCGTGCTCGAGCAGGCAAGGGAAGGTTTAAAATGGCTTTTCAAGACAAAGAATGAGGTGCTCATCCTTGCGTCATCCGGTACCGGGGCAATGGAAGGTGCTGTCACCAATTTCCTTTCAAAGGGAGATAAAGTAATTACCGTTAATGCAGGGAAGTTCGGCGAACGGTGGGGGCAGATCTGCAAGGCATACGGCGTTGAAGCCGATGTTATAAATGTCGAATGGGGACAGGCTGTTGATCCGGAAAAGGTTAAAGAGGAACTCAAAAAACATCCGGATACAAAGGCGGTTTACTTTCAGGCAACGGAAACGTCCACCGGTGTTGTCCACCCCGTGAAAGAGATTGCAAAAATAGTACATGATAATAGTAACGCCATGGTCGTTGTCGACGGGATAACAGGGGTCGGTGTGTTTGATCTTCCCATGGATGAATGGGGCATTGATATACTTCTGACAGGTTCGCAGAAGGCGCTTATGCTGCCCCCGGGACTTGCTTTTATCGGAATCAGCGAACGGGCATGGAAGTTGAACGAAACATCGACATTGCCGAAATTCTATTTCAATTTCAGCAAGGAGCTGAAGAACATTGTTAAGAACCAGACAGCGTATACTCCTGCGATATCCCTTATCATAGGGCTCGGGGAATCGTTGAGAATGATGAAGGAAGAAGGTCTTGATAATGTTTATAAGCGTCATACACTGCTTGCAGAAGCGACCAGAAAAGGTGTTCAGGCAATGGGACTGAAGCTCTATGCACCAAAATCTCCATCCAATTCATTAACCGCGGCGGTTGCACCCGAAGGTGTTGATTCCGGTAAGATCATCAGCGCACTTGAAAAAGATTTCGGCATAAGGATTGCCAATGGCCAGGACCAGGCAAAAGGCAAGATATTCAGGGTTGCCCACATGGGGTATTACGATAAATCGGACATACTCTTTGCACTCGCCTCATTGGAGATAGTACTGAAC
>DAHXOM010000199.1 GCA_027364825.1 bacterium
GTGTAATATTGTTCTCCGGTTGCGGTGCTTCTCAGAATGTTTCCAATCCTGCAAATAAGCCGGTAGCAGCATATCAAATCAATTACAATGCGGATACAAATGCACTGAGTATAAAGTCCATAGATGTAACACCACCGCATGCAGGTCAAAATATAACGGGCTATGCGGGGATATTTCAGAATGGTCCCACAGTGTTCAGCGGTAACATGGTAACGGCCCCTGTATACATAGTAAATAACAGCTCCACCTCATGGACAGGGGTTGAGATGCAGAATTATCAGCTCCTGACCGGAAGCTCTGTTCTGGCCGAGTTTCCCGATTTCGGCACTGGATGGGCATTCAATGCCCCTTCTTACGGTGCATGGGGCTGGCTGTTTACATCGGGCACTGCGGGCTCACTGTTTACCATACCCGCCGGGGGCAGGTCTGCAAACAAGGTTATCGGTTACAATGCAAATTCAAGCTTTGCAGCGTGGGTGTATATCTATGCCAATGTGCCGGTGGTAACCGGTATCAATCCGCTGGGTGCACTGGCAGGACAGCCGGTCACGATATCGGGTTTTAATTTTTCTACGACACAGGGTTCTATAATATTCAATGGAGTATCGGCTACGGTAACAAGCTGGAGTCCTACGTCCATTGTCGCGACTGTACCGACGAATGTTACCCTCGGTAATATTGTCATAAATACTACAAGTGCATATACTCCCTATTCGAACGGTGTTATCTTTACGCCGTATAGTATATTTGCACCTTCTGTCACGAACCCCTTCGGCATAACCGTTGATACCATAGGAAACGTCTATGTTGCATCGAACAGCACGAACTATATCAACAGGATTACACCAGCAGGAGTTGTTTCCAACTATTCAAAGAAAGCAGGGCGGGCAACGCTGAACTCACCCATGGATGTGGCAATGGATCCAGCAGGGAACGGCATGCTCTATGTTCCGAGTTGTGGTAACAGCTATGTTGCTACTGTAGATATATCAGGAACAGCAGCTCAGTTTTCTAATACATTTGGTAATTGCCTTTCTGCACTGTATTTTTCTGATGCAGGCCGGTCCTGGCCTCTTTATGTTACATCAGAAGGTACGGGTGAGGTTTATTCAGTTGCAAGCAATGGTAATGCAACACAATTTGCATCGGGATTCATAAGCCCAACTGCCATCACCGTGGATGCGTCAGGCAACGTGTATGTCGGTGAGTGCAGCAATGGCAGCGTTTATAAGATAAATGCAGCAGGCACAATAACAACGACTGTTGTAACAGGATTGGTATGTCCTACCTGTATGAAGCTGGATGCAAGCGGGAATATCTATATCCTCGACAATACGGCGACCTCAACCATGTACAAGTATAATCCTTCTACCGGCAATCTGTCGTTTTATGTTGCAGGCAACGGTATTATGGATGCAAACGGTGGATTTGCATTCAGCCCTGATTTTTCTTTGCTCTATGTCGGACAGACCCAGCCTATCAACGACGTAACCGCCATCCCCCTAAAATAGGGAATCAACGGAATTTTTCCCGCTCAACGTGGACCTTTATAAACCCCCGAATGGTTTGTAAAGGTTCCCTGTCTTCATAGACGAAACATGTCGCCGGTCTTATATTTTACTTATGGATATGCATGGTAAACCGAAGAGGAAGACTTTCACAATAGCAACGGTTGTTTTAAGTTCCCTGCTGCTTATTGGATGGACAGGGCATGCGGATAAAAACCCTGATTTTATCATGGGACAGGAGATCACTTATCAGGAATTCCATACAGATTATAAAAATGGATCAGGGTTAATAGCCGGTAAAAAATATACCATGTATGCATGCATAGACGGTACCGTACAATTACCCTTTTACAAGGGCGTATTGTCAGGGAGTTATTATTACGGCAGCGCATGTTATTCTCCGGAGGAGTTATATATCAGCGATGATGATTTCTATAGTATACAAAAACGATTGGAATTTAAAAATATGAAGGGCATGTACTGGGTTACCATCTACATCGATATAGACGGCGGTATCGTAATCGTCGATTTTAAGCAATAAGTTAAAACAAAAGAACATCATTCCTGTCCCGCTGTTGACGGGACAGGACGGTATTCGTCCATTTGAAGAATCGTATAAATGTGGTATGAAGCCTGTTGAAGGAGGGCACTATGCAAAACATACATCCGTTGTTTGTTCATTTTCCGATAGCTTTGACCCTGAGCGCACTGCTGTTCGAAGTACTCTACTGGCTGTTCAAGAGGGACGCGTTTGACACAACTTCCACAAATCTTATCGTCATTGCGGCCCTGGCTGCAATAGCAGCACTGATAACCGGTTCGCTGGCAGGGGACAGCGTGCCGCACCCTGCATCCGTCAGCCACCTGATCGATCTCCATGGGGACCTGGAGGGAACAGGTGGATCTATTGCCATTGCCGCTGCGCTGTGGACATTGGTCATGAAAAACAGGTACCGCCTTGTGCGATTGGCCCTGTTTGTTCTGGCAGCGGGTATCATCGGATTCGGGGCAAGTTACGGCGGCAGGATGGTGTATGAGCATGGCATAGGGACGGCATTGGTTACAAGCAAGACTGTCAATGCACCTCCCGCGGCAAACCCCGTTAAAAAAGACGCGGCCTCACCCCGTTAGAAACGGATAACATTTGTTTTCAGTCAGAACCTGACAGACTGCTGAAAAGCCCGGATTTCCGTCATTGATAACGCGGATGCACAGCAAAGCTGGGTCGAGCAATTTCGGTTTTTATAAATTAATAAGTTACAGATTGCTTCGTCGTCCCGCACTTGCGGGACTCCTCGCAATGACAGTCAGGGGTTTTTTCAACTGCCTGCTCAAGGGGGATTGGTATTTTACCCGGCTGTCGTAATGAATTTTTTAACGGCAGAACGTATCAATTGCTTTTTCTTTTTGCAGGCTGAAACACGAATACCTTCCCCGTTAACAGTTCTTTCATCCGGGGCTTGCCGAGCAGCCTGGAAAATACGCTATCGTTGACAACAGTCATCTTGTAGGAAGGGTTTATTTTGAATAGCCTTGCAAGTGCATCAAAGGCGCCCGCCTCATTGTGAAGAAGGATATTGCTGCGTGCAAGGGTATACCATGCAACGGGATTTCCCGGTGAGATCTTCGTGAGCTGTACGGCATACCCCAGTGCATCTTTATAATCGTTTGTCTTTTCAAGGCATTCGGTAAGGTTGAGCACGGCATTAAAATCAGAGGGGTCCTTCTGTACCGCTTCTTTCAGGTATTTTAATGCATTCGGATAATCGGCTTTCATATAATAAGCCGTGCCGAGCAGGAAAGAATAAACCTCGTTCTGGGGGTCGGTTTGGCGAAGGTTTGCTGCGAGGGGTATTGCTTTATCGACGTCGTTGGTACTGAGGTAAGAGCTTACGAGGTAAGGCCCGACCTCTATGATGGACAGCGGCATAAGATCAACGGACGTATTGAATTCATTGATGGCCCCTGCATAGTTGTCTTTATTGTAATAGAGAAAACCGAGCAGTTTATGTCCGTAGAAAAAGTAGGGTGCCAGGCTGATAACCTTTTTTGCATCCACGATAGCATCCGCAGTATCAAGACTCCCGGCTTCTGCGCGTGCGAGGGTATACAGTATCATATAATCGTTGTCCGATAATGAATAGGCCTTTGATATTACGTGCATCGCTTTTGCCGGCATCTTTAAATCCAGGTATGTTTCGGCTTCCATATTGTAGATATTGGCCGCAGCCTGTTTATAGGAGAAGGCCGTAAGATTTCCGAGGAGTATTACAAAGACCATAAACAGGACAGCAACGGCGATTGTCAGGGGAAAATTATTATTGATGCCGATCCCGAAATCATATTTCCATCGCCATTTGAAACCGGACAATTTTTTAAGGATCGAGACAAAACCGTATTCGTCTTCAAAATGCCGGTATCTCCGTTTGCCGACAATGAGCCCGGCAAAGACCCAGAACATCATGGCGGATGCCGGGTTTTCAAGATTGAATGTAAAAAAGGCGGTTACCAGCGCTGCGACAATACCCGAGAGTAACGCTGCATTCCACAGAATCCCGCGGGGATCGTCCGGTGAATCCTTCAGGCCTTTTGCACCGGTGGTAAATATTTCCACCAGAAACCACAGGAAGAAGAGGAGGCCTGCAATCCCGAGTTCAAAGATTATCTGGAGGTATTCATTGTGCGCGTTATTCAGGTATCTTAATTCTTTCCAATCCGTGGTTTTTAAGGCGCTCACCTCATAGAGCGGTATATTGATAGGATAATTGCCGATCCCGACACCGAAGACGGGTTCGTCCTTTATGCCCTTGAGCGTGCTTTCCCATACCAGCAGTCTGAAGGCATTGGAGGGATAGTCCCTGCTGAAGATACTCTCTCCCCTCTGGATAAGCGTTGTTCCTGTTTTTGTAAAACCTATAACACCTCCCATAAGAACGATGACAGCGATGCCCGTAGAGAGGAGCAGCCTCTTTGCAGTCCTGTCCGCATGTTTATGTACCTTATAGATGCCGAATACGATCGCATAGAAGGACAGTGATGAAGACAGGGCTATCCAGCCTGCCCTGTTCTTGCCGATAACGATGTATGCGACGGATAGCAGAATACCTGCGTATGCTCCGTACTTCAAGTATCCTTCGTCGTGTTCCGTAAGAAAGGCTGTGAGCATGAACGGTATGACCATCACCAGATAATCCGTCGTGAAGTTCGTAAGCCCCATAGTACTTGCGGGGTTGGGCTTTCCCCAGAGATCAAGGGGCGGGGAAATAATATGCAGAAACTGCAAAATGCCGTATATACTTGCCGCTATCGACACCGCGGTTACTATGATAATGATGGTCCGCATTTTTATATCTTTTGCATAGTAGATGAACAGGAAGAACGGCATCTGATACGCTATCTGTCTGACAAGCACCTGCCATGACAAATAGGAGTTGTAGGCGTGAAAGGCCGAGATGCATGCTGTGATATCAAGGAGCAGTACCGGTATCAGCACAGGGGTGTAGAAGAAATCTATGCTTTGGTGGAGCATGGATTTCAAGAAATACGCAATGAGGATAGACCAGAACAACAGATAGATTACGAATATCTTTGTCCAGATAAACTCATTCTTATAGAAGGCAAGCGGGACAAGCAGCAGCATCAACATCAGGCTCGCTATGCTTATGTAGTCCAGCTTGCTGACCAATGTGTCGGAATTTTTTATGGGTAGTCTGTTTTTACTCATTTTCAAAATCAACTTTAATTTTTTTCAGAGGCGCCTGAATGATTTCATGGTAAGCTATTCCAAGCCCTTTTTCAATAATATCCACAGGACCGATTATCCTGTTGTTCAGTTTCCGGATGACCATAAGGAGCCTTCCTGCATTATCTATACGCAGGGCCTCTATATAAGGCCGTACATCCGACTCTCCCGCCTTGTTGTTCGATGGTATCATAAATTTATCACTCTTGATCAGGAGGTCTGCGGCTGAGCTCAGGATGGACATCGTGCAGCTGCTTACCCCTTCAAGTTCCATCTCATAGTGTATGGCTTTTGTATCATTACTTACCGGCTTGCTGCCGTAGGGAAGGCTCACGACATCCAAAAACTGCAAGCCGTTGTACTCTCTCCGCTTGAGTGCCTGCAGGATGTTTTGAACATCCGAATCCCCGTAAAGCTTGATATCGATATATTCCGCATAACTCTCGATCCCGACGGGCAGGGGATCGCTGAACGATACTATGGGCTTTGGATGGAACCCTTTTGTATATGCCAACTGCAGTCCTGATCCATGGAGGATATGCATTAAAAAATCTATGAGCTCGAGATGGCCTAAGAACCGTATCAATCCGGCCTTGGTATATTTTACACGGATAGAGGTTGTCCACTGGGTTATATCGTCATGAATTGTACCCTGCGGTTTTTGTGTCAGCCCGTTTTTTGCATGGAGGGGTTCTATGGTCTTGAAATCACACACGCCGCAGTCAGAACACGCCCCGGTAAAACAATCCGGCGTCGGTATGCCGGACTGCGCCTTCTGATATTCCTGGGACAGGAAAGATTTCGGTATCCCGGTATCGATATGGTCCCATGGCAGGGGGTCCTCATAGGCTTTCTGCCGGAGAAGGTCATGTAAAGAGAACCCTTTGTCCTGCAGGGTGTCAAACCATATCCTGGAATCAAAACCTGTTTCAGAGCTGTCCGCGGCAATCCCATGCCGCACGATCGCTTCGATAACAGCCCCGAGCCTCCGGTCACCCCTTGCGAGGACTGCTTCTATAACACTAATCTCCGGCAGTTGGTGCTTGAGCACAACCCCGGTGTTTTTAACTATGGTTTTTATTAGGGAGAGTTTCGCCTTGAATGCTTCGGGTGTAATCATTTCTGCCCACTGGAACGGTGTATGGGGCTTGGGAATAAATGCAGAGATACTTGCGTTTATCTTTGTTTTTTTATTGTGCTTCCTCACCGCGGTATGGATGCGTGTTATGAGCCCGGCCGTGCCCTTTACGTCGTCTTCCGTTTCAAACGGCAGACCGAGCATAAAGTATAGTTTTATAGTCTGCCATCCCATTTTTGCCGCAAGTTCCACGCTCGAAAGTATTTCCTCTTCCGTGATGTTTTTGTTGATGATGTCTCTTAACATCTGTGTCCCGGCCTCTATCGCAACGGTAAAACCCGTTTTCCGGACTTGCCGGATCTGATCGAGCATTTGACCGGTAACGGAATCTATCCTCAAGGAAGGTAAAGAAATGGAACATCTGTCGTCCTCGAATTCAGCCATGAATGACTTTAAGAGTGAGAGGATATGGGTGTAGTCTCCGGCACTGAGCGACAGGAGGCTTACGTCCGAAAAGCCCGAGGCATGGATGTTGTGTTTTATCTCCCGGATGACGACATCCATGTCCTTTTCCCTCACCGGCCTGTAGACCATACCGGCCTGGCAGAACCTGCAGCCTTTGGTGCAGCCGCGCGCTATCTCGACGACGAGCCGGTCGTGAATGGGTTTTATCAGAGGTACGATGGTGTTTTTGATAGTAACGTTATTGATGTCCGGCAGTACGGCCCTTCTGACCACAGGAGCGGGCGTGATCAAGGGCTCCATACCCTTGAAATTACCGGACGCATCTTCGGTCTGCCGGAACATGCCCGGCACATAAACGCCCTTTATGCGGGCGATCCGTTCAAGACATGCTTGTTTCGATACCTGCGTTTCCTTGCAGGCTATTACCGCGTCTACGATCTCCCTGATAA
>DAHXOM010000205.1 GCA_027364825.1 bacterium
GTATCAATGAAGCAAAGAAGAGGATTAAAAAGTACGGGTTAAGTGTCCTTGTATTCCCGGAGGGAACGAGGAGTAAGACCGGGAAGATGGGAGAATTCAAAAAGGGAGGGTTTGTGCTTGCCATCGAAACGGGCATTCCCATAGCGCCGATAGAGATCACCGGGAGCTTCAATCTACTGCCGGCCCATACATTGCTTATAAAATCCGGAGCAATTCACATTAAGGTCGGAAATCCCATACCGGTTGATAAATATACCGTCGAAAGAAAACAGGAGCTCATGGATCAGGTACGCTCCCAGATAGAGGGGCTCGGCAAGGACGATAAGGTCTTCGTATGAGAACATATATAACCTTAATTGTTATTATCATCAACACGCTGATAATCGGTTCGATTGTCGCACTGGCCGGGATTTTTGACAGAGGGGGCAGGGTCTATGACATCGGATCACGGTTATGGGCATGGGCTATACGGCTCTGTGCGGGCATAAAAGTGAAGATAAAAGGTCTGGAACACCTGGATAAAAATAAATCTTATATATTCATGTCCAACCATCAGAGCCATCTTGATGCTGTTGCGTGGGCGACGAATCTCCCGTTCAGAATACGTTTTTTTGCAAAAAAAGAACTGACGTATGTACCGATATTCGGACAGGCAATTTACATGTCAAGGCATATTATCATTGACAGAAAAAATATCGAGAGTGCAAAGAAAAGTATTGAAAAAGCAAGAGATATGATAAAAAAGTACGGCTTATCCGTGCTGGTTTTTCCGGAGGGAACACGGAGTACAACCGGTGGGTTGGGCGAATTCAAGAAGGGCGGTTTTGTACTTGCCCTTGAAACAGGCATACCGATCGTTCCTATGGCGGTACAGGGAAGTTTTGAGCTTTTACCTCCCCACACAATGAAGATAAGGCCCGGACAGATCCGTCTCAACGTCGGGAAACCCATCAGCATGTCCGATTACACCATGGACACCAAACAGTCGCTTATAGACAGGGTGAGGAACGAGATAGAAAAGCTCGTTTCGCAGGCCTGAATGCTTCATCAGTTTTAGAGTTCCGGGTGCTGGAGTTACAACACTTAGATTCCTTAAACTTTTTTTTCACGAATCTCTGAATCCTGTTCCCTGGCATCATAGGTATAATGCCTTTCAAAAAATTTTATCCTTATCCGGAATTTTCATATCTTTTGCATAAGAATCGTTTGATTTGACAGTTTTGTATAACTTTCATATAAGTCTATGGATAAATTACAATCGAAAGGAGGCAAAACAGTGGAAGAAAAAGAGAGATCGCTTATTGCAAAGTTTTCAGAGGAGGATCCTGAGTTAAAGAAGCTATGGACCGAGCATCTGGACTACGAACAAAAATTAAAAGAATTAGAAAAAAAACTGCATCTGTCACCTGAAGAAGACATAGAAAAGAAGAAACTGCAAAAATTAAAACTTTCGGGCAAGGATAAGATGTTCGAGATTCTCAAAAAATTTACCGTGAAGGAGCATTGATACCCATGCGCAGTGATGAAATCAAAAAGGGCATTGAGAGAGTACCGCACCGGGCACTGATGCACGCGACCGGTGTTGCACGTTCTGAATTTGAAAAGCCGTTTATCGGGATAGCATCGAGTTTTACCGATCTTATTCCCGGTCATGTCGGTATGAGGACGCTGGAAAGATTTCTTGAAAACGGGGTCTACGCAGGCGGCGGTCACCCATTTCTCTTTGGTATACCCGGTATATGCGACGGTATAGCAATGGGACATGTCGGTATGCACTACTCACTCCCGATACGGGAGCTTATTGCCGATTCCGTAGAAACAGTCATATCCGCGCATAGTCTTGACGGCATGATACTGCTTACAAACTGCGACAAGATTACGCCCGGCATGCTGATGGCTGCCGCACGGCTCGATATACCTGCGATAGTTTTGACAGCAGGACCAATGCTCGGGGGAAGATACAAGGGAGAGAGGCTCGACCTTGTCCATGATGCATTTGAAGCGGTCGGTAAATACAACAGGGGCGAGCTTACCGAAGAGGATGTTATGGCAATGGAGATCGGTTCATGCCCGGGCGAGGGTTCATGCCAGGGGCTCTTTACCGCCAACACCATGGCATGTCTCACAGAGTCACTCGGTATGTCCCTGTATGGTGCTGGTACAGCCCTTGCAGTGTCATCAAAGAAAAGACACCTTGCATTCGAAACAGGCAAAAGAATTGTGGATCTCGTCAAAAATAATATTACGGCACGGCAGATCATGACAAAGAATGCCTTTGAAAATGCGATACGGGTCGACATGGCGCTCGGGGGATCCACCAATACCGTACTGCACATCACTGCGATTGCACACGAGGCAGGCATCGAGCTGCCTCTGGAATTGTTCGATCAGATAAGCAGTGAAACACCCAATATTACGCGCATTAGGCCTTCGGGTGATTATATGATGGAGGATATCGAATACGCAGGCGGTATCCCCGGGGTCCTCAACAGGCTGAAGGACATGTTAAAGGACAACCCGACAGTCACAGGGCCTTCCCTTCTTGAGCTTGCAAAGAGAGGCACGGTCTACGATAAAGAGGTTATACGATCCCTGGACACGGCATACAGTAAAAGCGGCGGCATAGCATTACTGAAGGGCAGTCTTGCCCCCGATGGTGCTGTAATCAAGGTTGCAGGTATCCAGGCGACTCTTGAATATTTCAAGGGAAAAGCAAGGGTTTTTGACTCTGAGCAGGATGCAATGAAGGCAATCATGGGGAAAAAGATACAGCCGAACGACGCGATTATTATACGTTATGAGGGACCCAAAGGCGGGCCCGGTATGCGTGAGATGCTTTCCCCGACAGCGGCGATTTCCGGCATGGGTATGGGAGAGAAGGTCGCGCTGATCACGGACGGCAGGTTCTCAGGCGGTACACGGGGGTTATCCATAGGCCATGTTTCTCCTGAAGCCGCGGCAGGCGGCCCGATTGCGCTGATACAGGAGGGAGACACCGTTATTATAGACCTTAAGAAAAAATCTATTGATATTGATATCAGTGATGCTGAAATTAAGAAGAGGCGTGAAGGATTCAAACCGCCTGAGCCGAGATTTAAGAAGGGCTGGCTTGCTCGGTATGCAAAGCTTGTTACATCGGCAAACACCGGTGCTGTGCTGAAGTGAGAAGCGAGGATAGAGGAGCGAGGTGAGAGTAGTGAGGAGCGAGCAGGAAAGGTGCAGTCGAATTTTGATCATAGGTTGGTATATATGACGAAGGGAAAGGATAGAGAGCAATGAAGATGAATGGCGCAAAAATATTTGTGGAAAGTCTGAAGAAAGAAGGCGTGGACACAATCTTTGGGTATCCCGGCGGCGTTGTGCTGTACATATATGACGAGCTGTATCACAGTGATATACGGCACATCCTTGTCCGGCATGAGCAGGGCGCAGCCCATATGGCCGACGGCTATGCCCGGGCCACGGGCAAGGTCGGTGTATGCCTCGTAACATCGGGTCCCGGTGCCACCAACACGGTGACAGGCCTGGCTACTGCATACATGGACTCTATTCCTATCGTTGTTTTTACGGGACAGGTTTCTACGAACCTTGTGGGGAATGATGCGTTTCAGGAGGCTGACATCGTCGGCATAACACGGTCGTGTACAAAGCACAATTTTCTTATCAAAGATGTAAAAGACATGGCGAGGACCATAAAAGAGGCGTTCTATATAGCAAGGACAGGCAGGCCGGGTCCTGTTGTTGTCGATATCCCCAAGGACATTACCATAGATTCTGTCGAGTTCTCCTATCCCGGCGATATCGAGCTCCCTGGCTATAAGCCGACGTATGAAGGCCATACAAACCAGATCAAGCGTGCGATTGATCTGATACTTGCTTCGAAAAAACCCGTAATCTATACCGGCGGCGGTATTATAAGTTCCGGTGCTTCAAAGGAACTTTTTGCTTTTGCCGAGCTGTTAAAAGCACCGGTTACCAATACGCTTATGGGCCTGGGAGGCTTTCCGGGCGAGCATCCGTTATTCATGGGTATGCTCGGCATGCATGGGACGTATGCAGCGAACATGGCGGTTACCCACACCGATATGCTGGTGGCGATAGGTGCAAGGTTCGATGACCGGGTGACCGGCGATATCAATGAATTCGCACCCGAGGCAAAGATCGTACATATCGATATAGACCCGACGTCTATCAGTAAGAACGTAGAGGTGGACATACCGATTGTAGGCAATGCAAAGAGCATCCTTGCGGAAATGAACAAGCTCTTGAAGCAGGACAGGAGGCTGAAGGGTTTTCTCCGTGAAATCGAGGACTGGAAGACACTGATAAAGCAGTGGCAGGAATCTCATCCATTGACCTACAAGGAAAACGGCAAGCTCAAACCGCAATTTGTGATAGAAAAGATATATGAATTGACCAGGGGTAATGCCATTATAACGACAGAGGTCGGTCAGAACCAGATGTGGACCGCGCAGTTTTATAAGTTCAGCAAGCCGAGGACCTTTGTAACGTCCGGCGGGCTCGGGACCATGGGGTATGGGTTTCCCGCAGCCATCGGTGCAAAGGTTGCCATGCCCGAGGCAACGGTAATAGATATAGCGGGTGACGGAAGCATTCAGATGAACATCCAGGAGCTTGCAACGGCTGTGCAGTACAAGGTGAACGTGGTCGTGGCAATCCTGAACAACAACTACCTCGGGATGGTCAGGCAGTGGCAGAGCCTTTTTTACGGCAAGAGGTACTCGCACACCGACATGTCCCATAAACCCGATTTTGTGAAGCTCGCCGATGCTTATGGTGCCAAAGGATACGCGGTGGAAAAGAAAAATGATGTTCTGCCGGTATTAAAGGAAGCGCTCAAGAGTAAACTTCCGGTACTGATTGATTTTCGCGTGGAGGAAGAAGAGGACGTATATCCGATGGTACCGTCCGGGGCTGCACTGAAAAAAATGTTATTGGCTTAGAGGTGAATAATGAGACATACCATATCGCTTACGGTGGAGAATAAGTTCGGTGTACTTGCAAGGGTTGCAGGATTGTTCAGCGGCAGGGGGTACAATATCGAGAGTTTAAGCGTTGCCGAGACGCTGGACCCTTCCGTATCGAAGATGACGATAGTAA
>DAHXOM010000210.1 GCA_027364825.1 bacterium
CTTGCGCACGAGATTAAAAACCCGCTGGCGAGCATTATCATAGGAATACAGTTGTTCAAAAAAAGGCATCCCGGGGACAGTGACTCAAAATATCTTGATGTGATTATTTCGGAGATCCAGAGGATAGACGATCTTGTAAAGGACCTGCTCACGTATTCGAAGACATCCGTACCCCACATGACAAGGGTCAATGCCGCAGAGGTGATAAAAAACGTCCTCAATATACTCGCACCGCAATTCGAGCATCACCATATAACGGTCAATCAACACATCCGTGAAGGCGTTGATACCGAGATCATTGCGGATGAAGCGGCCATTCATCAGGCGTTCATGAACATCGTCAGTAATGCCGTAGACGCCATGCCCAAGGGCGGGACACTTACCATAAGGATTGGTTACCAGATGGCGCATAAGAAAGTCATAATAGAGGACGATGTAGAGTATGAATATCCGGAGCAGGAGTTTTTAAAGGTAGATTTCCATGATACAGGGAAGGGCATTGAGGAAGCATACCTGGACAAGATCTACACGCCGTTTTTCTCAACAAAGGCACAGGGTACCGGTCTCGGTCTCAGCATCGTAAAGAATATAATAGAAGAAAATATGGCTAAAATATCCGTGAGCAGCAGTAAGGATAAAGGCACAACCTTCAGTCTGCTGTTTTTGCAGGGCAAGAGGAAAAGGTGTTTCGAAATAATCAACTGCTCTATGGAGGAAAGGGATAAATGCGAGGCATATATACGGGGAGACACCTACCGGTGTTTCAAATACAAAGAGCTTTTGACCGGCTGCAGCGGGTCCAAATGTATAAATTGTGAGATGTACACGAAAGGCATTATCATTGTATGAACATACTTATCATTGACGACGAAAAGATACTGGTAAGCTTTATAGCCGATGCATTGAAATTGCAGAAGTTTACCGTGTTTCAGGCGCACACCGCCGAAGAAGGGTTCGGTATCCTGCAAAGGGAGAATATAGATATTATTCTGCTCGATATTATGCTGCCCGACAAAAACGGACTCGTACTTTTGAAGGACATAAAGTCGATCGATGATTCCTATGAGGTCATCATGGTTACGGCACATAGTTCTATAAAAGATTCCATAACCGCAGTGAAGATGGGTGCGGAAGACTACCTTGTCAAGCCGTTCGAGCTGGAAGAACTCGAAATAACGATCAACAGGATCGTAGAAAACATAAAACTCAAGAGCGCACTGAACATACTGCGCAGCAAGGACGCGGAGATCGAGCTCAATTACTACATAGGCACATCAAAAAAGATAAAGGAAGCGTATGCTCTTGCCATGCGTGTTGCACAGGCGGAACAGACGATGGTCCTGATCGAGGGGGAAAGCGGTACCGGGAAAGAACTCCTGGCGAACTTCATACACAGGGCGTCAAGGAGAGCACGGGGCCCTCTGATAAGCATAAACTGTGCGGCAATACCGGAGCAGCTGCTGGAGGAAGAATTCTTCGGTTACGAGCCGGGTGCATTTACCGATGCAAAAAAAAGGAAGAAAGGGCTTCTTGAGCTTGCAGACGGCGGATTTGTTTTCCTTGATGAGATAGGAGAGCTCTCTCCCGTGCTCCAGGCTAAATTATTAAGGGTTATCGAGTCGAAAAGTTTCATCAGGCTTGGAGGAGAAAAAGAAATAAAATGCGACATAAGGTTTATTGTTGCAACCAATAAAGATTTGAAAGAGCTCGTCAATAAAGGCATGTTCAGGGACGATTTGTATTATCGTGTTTCTGTCATGCCGATTAAATTGCCGCCCCTGCGGGACAGAAAGGAAGATATACCCGTCCTCGCACATGAATTCATAAAATCGTTGAGTAAAACGATGCAGGGGAATGTTAAGGGTATAGAGAATGATGCGATCGAAATTTTGATCCGGTATAACTGGCCCGGGAATATCAGAGAATTGAAGAATGTAATAGAGCGTGCCATTATGCTCACGGATACCGAAAAAATAGGCAAAGCCCAGCTCCTTTTACCCCAGGGTACGGAGATCAATTATAAACAAACATACCTGGAAAATGCTGCCAGGGCCGTACTTGAAACAAAAGAGCCCCTGTACAATGTTATAAAGCAGATAGAGAATTCGGTCATACTGAAAGCCCTTGAAAGGACGCAGTGGAATGTGACAAAGGCGGCAGAGGAGCTCGGCGTTTCGAGGAATGTCATTAATTACAAGTTCCGGAAAAAAGAAATCCCCGGTGCCCCCGGCGGCAAAGAATAACCTTCACGCTATTCACCCCAAAAATGCAATAAGGGAGTTTGTCCATTCACTCCTTGTA
>DAHXOM010000214.1 GCA_027364825.1 bacterium
CAGTCACTGATACCGAAGTACAATCAGCCCGGCAGGGCCCTTGCAGCAGAGGTGTTGATACCGACACCCGCTATCAGGAACCTTATACGGGAAGAAAAGGTGCATCAAATATATTCACACATGCAGGTAGGGCAGGCAAAATTCGGCATGCAGACCATGAACCAGTCCTTATTCAATCTGTATCAAAGGAAACTTATCTCTGTTGATGACGCAACGATGTATTCAACGGATCTGGAAGAGCTGAAGCAGATGCTGCAGGCGGGTACAACATTGCCACCAGGGATTCAGGCGCAGGCAAGGATGCAGAACGTACAAAAAAGTTTTTAAGCGGAGGTAAACAATGGCTGTTTTTACATGGGAAGGTATGAAGAAAACAGGCGAGGTCGTAAAGGGCAACATAGATGCGCAGAGCGAATCTGCCGTAATTGCATTGCTCAGACAGCAGGATATCAGACCTATAAACGTAAAAGAAAAGAAAGCCGCCTTTGATTTTGGAAAGCTCAATATATTCAAGGAGAAGGTCGGAGGAAAAGAGCTGTCGATTTTTACGAGACAGTTTGCAACGATGATAGATGCCGGACTTCCCCTTGTCCAGTGTCTTGACATTCTGGGAGGCCAGCAGGAAAACAAGACGTTTCAGAAAACCATTAAAGATTTAAAAACGTCCATTGAAGGAGGTTCTACGTTTGCAGCTGCATTAAAAAAGCATCCGGATGTTTTTGATTCCCTATATTCAAACCTTGTGGCGGCAGGCGAGGTCGGTGGTATGCTCGACGCCATTCTTGCACGGCTTGCAACGTATATTGAAAAGGCGGAAAAATTAAAAGGCAGGGTAAAGGGTGCAATGATATACCCTGTTGTTGTTCTGTCCGTGGCGGCAGGCGCTGTTTCGATACTGTTATTATTTGTAATCCCCGTTTTTGCAAAGATGTTTGGAGACATTGGTGCTGCACTGCCTGCCCCAACCCAGTTTGTTATGGATCTGAGCAGTTTTCTGAAGCACTACATCATATATATCATTATAGGTATAGTAGCCATCGTCGTTGCAGTCCGTTCTTATTACAGGACGGGTAACGGCAAGCTTGTTATCGATGGACTTTTATTAAAAATGCCTGTTTTTGGCGATATCATCCGTAAGAACGCAGTCGCACGGTTTAGCAGGACCTTGTCAACCATGATGTCAAGCGGTGTGCCTATCATGGACGGGCTCGAGATTGTTGCCCGTACATCCGGTAACCAGGTCGTTGAAAATGCGATCATGAAGGCAAGGGAGAGTATAGCTGCAGGTAAAACCATTGCAGAACCCCTGGCCCAGACCAAGGTGTTTCCCGGAATGGTTGTTCAGATGATATCCGTCGGAGAGGCTACCGGTAATATGGATGCAATGCTGTCAAAGATAGCGGATTTCTACGATGAAGAAGTAGACTCTGCCGTGGCTAACATGACAGCACTGATAGAGCCTATTATGATCGTGTTCCTCGGCGTTATTATTGGAGGACTTGTCGTTGCCATGTATCTTCCGATCTTTAAGATCGCAAGTACAGTCCATTAATGAGGAATGTAGACAGAAAGCCGCCCGATGAGTTCTCAATAGAACAGGAGGAGCTTTTAAACAGGCTCTCCTGGTCTACGTGGTTAAGGATTGGCATTATTACAATCCTTGTCGGCGGCGCAGCTTTAACGTATCAGCATAAAATTATCTTCCACATAGCTCCGTGGTTATCACCGCTCATTATACTTGTCATTACCCTTTACCTGGTGAGTTTTGCCGAATTAGTCTTGTTAAGAAAGCAAAAAAAACTCCGGGGCATAGCATATATATCAACATCGTGGGATGCTGTGTTCGTTTCCGCACTCGTTATAGCAACCGGCGGTATTGACAGCATATATACATTCCTTTATCTGTTTGTGGCCATAGAGGGCGGGTTCCTGTTAGCAAAAAAAGGCGGGCTCCTCTTTGCGTCTGTTTCAGCCATACTCTATGGATTACTCGTGGATATTCAATTTTACCGGCTGGCCCCGAATTTTATACCTCCATCCGACACAGCGCATCTTGTGAGAGATGTATTCCTGAATCTGATAACGTATATCTCCACGACATTTATCGTCGGAATATTAAGTGCGTTCCTCGGCGGCAATCTTTTAAAGGCAAAGAGGGCACTATCAATAAGCAGTATAGATCTTAAACAGCTTGTAAACCTTCACTCGATCATCGTTAACAGCATAGACTCAGGCTTAATAACCCTGGACGAACACCATACGATAAATACCGTGAATCCCGCTGCAACAAGAATAACGGGGTATAAGCCGGATGAAGTTATCGGGAAAAATATAAACGATATAATGTCGGGCATTCAATTTAATGCTTCTCCTTTGAAAAGAAACGAAATGACCATCAGGAAAAAGGACAACAGCATTATACAGACCGGTTATAACATATCGAATCTGCACGATGATACCGGCAGGGTAATAGGTGCCGTCATAACGTTCCAGGACCTGACCGAGATGAAAAAGATGGAGGCAAAGTTGAAAAGGGCCGATATCCTTGCAACGGCGGGCAGGCTTGCAGCAAGTGTGGCACATGAAGTACGCAATCCCCTTGCATCAATCAGCGGGGCCGTGCAGCTTCTCATAGAAGATTTGAAAGGCAACAGCGAATTTGATAAACTTCTGGAGCTGATATTCCGGGAGGTAGACAGGATTGACAACCTTGTAACAGAGTTTCTCTATATGTCCAGGCCCGTTACCAATATTCAGGACGGTGTCATCGTACGGCAGATCATAGACGAAGTTTTTGAGAATATCTCGAGAAGGGATGATTATAGCCCTCTGATTACGTTGCAAACATCCGTAGAAAACAGCATAGCTATAAGAGCCGATAAACTTAAATTGAAACAGGTGTTACTCAACCTTGTACTGAATGCCATTCACGCAATAAGGGATAAAGGCAGTATAGATATAGATTGTATTGTAAAAAATAATGATGCGATACTATCGGTTAAAGATACCGGGGAAGGTATGGAAGAAAATGAGATAAGATTATCATTAGAACCCTTCTGGACCAAAAATCCGGGAGGTACTGGCCTTGGTCTTCCGGTAGTCCAATCCATCGTTGAGCAGCATAACGGCACGTTGAACATACAAAGTGCAAAGAACAGGGGTACGGTTGTTACCATTACATTACCTCTGTAAAAAGGCTCCCGGTGGTTTTATTAAGTCTGAATGAAATCGAAACTATATAAAAAGGAAACATCATGATAAATATTCTCGTGGTGGATGATGATAAAAGTATGCGCGAATTTATCGAGCTTATCCTGAAAAGGGAACGGTACAATGTAGCCTGTGCAAAAGACGGTGCGGATGCAATATTGCTGCTCAAAGACAATTTCTTTGATCTCATTATCACGGATCTTATGATGCCTGCAATAAACGGCCTCGAGCTTTTGAAAAAAGCGAAAGAACTGCACCATGACATCAAGGTAATCATGATCACGGCATTCGGGACCATTGAAACGGCTATAGAAGCTATAAAGCTCGGGGCTTACGATTATATAACAAAACCCTTCAACAATGACGACCTGCGGCTGCGTATCCGCCGTGCGATAGAGAGCCAGAGGATTGAACATGAAAACATAATGTTAAAACAAAAGCTCGGCATAACAGACGGGAAGTGGGACATTATAGGTGTCAGCAATGTGATGCAGGAGATTTTTAACCTGATAGACAGGGTGAAGGACACCAGGACAAACGTGCTTCTATACGGTGAATCCGGTACCGGTAAAGAGCTTGTTGCCAGAGCAATACATTATCAGGGGATCAGGAAAGATAAGCCCTTTATACCGATAAACTGCGGAGCGATACCGGAAAACCTTGTAGAAAGCGAATTGTTCGGTCATAAAAGGGGATCATTTACCGGCGCCGTTGAGAATAAAAAAGGGCTTTTCATCGAAGCTGACGGCGGGACTATTTTCCTTGATGAGGTGAGCGAATTGCCGCTGCAAACACAGGTGAAGCTTCTCAGGGTCATTCAGGATAAAAGGATTAAACCGGTCGGCGATGCTGTTGAATATCCCGTGGATGTCAGAATTATATCTGCAACAAATAAAAACCTCAGGGAACTCGTTAAGGATGCAGGATTCAGGGAGGATCTCTTTTACCGGTTGAACGTCATCCAGATAGAGATGAAGCCGTTGAGGGAAAGAAAAGAGGACATCCTGCCTCTCGCGCGGCACTTCCTCGACAAATATAACAAGGAGTTCGTAAAAGGAATAAAAGATTTTTCAAAGGAAACAATCGATATACTGAAGAGCTATTATTATCACGGCAATGTCCGGGAACTCGAAAATATTGTTGAAAGGGCTGTTGCCATTGAATCTACACCGGTTATACTCCCGGAATCCCTGCCGCCGGATATAATGCATACGGTTACGGAGAGCCGGGATAAAGGGTATACCCTGAACGATATAGCGGTCAGGTTCAACGGTGTTATCGATAACCTGCTGAACACCATTGAAAAGGGCTTAATAGAAGAAGCATTAAAATCGTGTTCGGGAGACAGGGCAAAGGCGTGTGCATTGCTCGGTATTCCCATGCGCTCTCTCAGGTACAGGATAAAAAAATATAATATTATAGATTAAGAAAGCTTGATTTATAAACTAATTTCCTATATGCATTGCCAATAAACCACGAATATGCTTGATTTAAAACCTAAACAGGGAATGAAGGAGGTAAGATGAAGATACTTAATACGGTTATACTTTTGTTGGCACTTGTTATATGCCCTGCAGTTCTTAGGGCTGCACAATCCGACAGTATAGACTCCGCTATAATACCCATACCGTCTTCATCGCCTGTTTCATCTTCCGTACCTGTTCCATCTTCATTCCAGGTTTCCGACAATACGGCAGCACCGCCTTTTATCCTCAACTCAAGCACCTATTTGAGCGCCTATCAATTAAAGATCAATAACACGGATAACAACTATCTGCCGTTCTATGAGGACTTGAACTTTAAGTACCCTGTCTTAAAAAACGATCTGAGTATTGAGGCCTCGGGGTGGCTTAACTATGATTTCCTCACCAATAAGTATGCCCATAAGACGAATACAGATTTTTCCTACGGCTACCTCAATTATACGCCAAAGCAGCTTCCCGTGAGAATAAAACTCGGCAGGATTTATAGCTGGTTTGGAGCAGCGAACGATCATTATGACGGCCTGGAGTTGATGCTGAACAGCAGGTATGGCATGGGGCTCGATGCCTTTGTTGGCAGTGAAGTGGATTCCGAGCTTCATGATACACCCGGGGGCGTTACGACCGGCGGCAGGCTGTTCTACAACAACTCTTTTCTCGGCGTGGGCGGCTCTATGTTTTATGCCGGCAACAATGACTCTATATCGCAGGAGAGGTGGGGGCTTGACGGGTGGGTAAAACCGATAAATATGCTGTACGTGTTCGGAAGATACTACTATGATATGGTGGACAAGAGGGCTTACGACGGCACGGTAAAGGTATCGTTGACGCCGGTCAGCAAGGTGTTCATCGATGCACAGTACGGACTGTTTAATCCTGCATCCCTTATAGATAAAACAAGTATCTTCTGGGTGTTTAATACGGAATCATACAGGAACCTGAACGGTGATATAGGCTATAGAATACTCGATGACCTTTCGCTTGCCATTGAAGCCACAAAATATATGTACAGTTCTGAGGGTAATTCATACAGCTACGGCGGCAGACTGAACTACGACAAACAACCCTATGCAATAGGACTTGAACTCAACAAGGTGGATTCTACCCCAACAGACTACCTGACTACAAGATTTTACGTAGCCAGAAACTTTGCCATGGGGTTCTATGCGAATATAGATGCCATATACACATCATATCTTGGCGAGCTCAACGGTTATAGTCATAGCATCACGGGTCATGTTGCTGTCGGCAAGGCCATTATAAATAACTTAAAACTCACCCTGTCGGGTGATTCAATAGACGGACCTTATGTACGGCATGGTGGTTTCGCTATGTTGAGTTTAAAATATAGTTTATAAACTGGAGGCATTATGAAGAGATGGGTGTTTATACTTTTTTTACTGGTTTTCTCGGCGCTGTCCTGCAATAAGGTACTTTCATCGAATAAGGACAGGTTGATATTTTCTCATAAACTGCATGCTACCGATAACGGTATTGATTGTCTTACCTGTCATGCCGGCATTAATACCACGACGACCGTGGCTGGGAGTTACGTACCAAAAATGGATGTGTGCTTCCAGTGTCATAGCGATGCGCAGAACAAATGCGACATGTGTCATACCAACCCTGACAAGGCGGTACCGTTCCCTATCGAAAAAAGGGATATAGTATTTTCTCATGAGGCGCACCTGTCAAGGGTTAAGAATGATTGTACCTACTGTCACACCAGGATACCGTTCGAAACAAGCCCGAAACCGGGTAACCTTCCAACAATGCAGGTATGCCTTTCGTGTCACCAAAAAGACTACGACACCTTGAAATGCTCCAGGTGTCATTCTTCTCTCAGCTCAATGTCCATTGAGCGCCTGTCTCAGTTTACGCATAATGCCGGATTTAAAGAAAATCACGGCCAGCTTGCAAGAACCGACTTACAATCATGCGAGCAGTGTCACCAGATATCATTCTGCGATAACTGTCACAACACCAACGCAAAGATACTTCCTGCAATCCGTTACCCCGAGGCCCCTCAGCAACCGCTGATCCACAGAGGTGACTGGCTTGCGGTACACTCGATAGACGCCCAGCAGGATCCCATGTCATGTTATAGGTGCCACTCGGCCTCCAATTGCCGTGAATGTCATATAAGAAATGGTGTCGCAGCGGATACGTCGTCGAATGGTGCATCACCCCATCCTGCAGGGACGGACTTCTTATTCAACACAGCTTCACCGCAGTTTCACGGAAGACTCGCACGGCAGAATATCAATACCTGTGCAGCATGCCACAGTGGAGGTGCAGACGCAGTCTGCATACAGTGCCACAAGGTTGGAGGTGTCGGAGGCAATCCGCACCCGGCTGATTTCAGATCGACCCTCAATATGAATAAGGACAAAGTCTGTATTGCATGCCATGGCCAATAAAGGGAGCCCGTGCGCCTGCACGCTGAAGTTTCGGTACGTAGGCGCGGTTCCTGCGAAGACGTATAAAAACAAGCCGTAACAAATATAGTCCGGAAGAGCGGCTTGTTTTTGATAAAACATGTATTAATATTGTTACTTACGGTTCGGCACCGTTGCAGGAGCCGGTTTCTATGAAAGAAGCTATATGATTGAATTGATAAAAGTATTACTAAAGAAAAAAGGAGCTAAAATG
>DAHXOM010000215.1 GCA_027364825.1 bacterium
AAGCCGGGATTATGCCGAAAGCTCTGACTTCCTATAGAAAAAAACATTAAAGGGAAAAGAAGTAAATGTTCATACGCAAAGAGAAACAAAAACTTGGTGAACTGCTGAGGGACCTTGATCTTCTGAATGAAGACCAGGTAAAGCAGGCACTGCTCCTGCAAAGGGAACAAGGAATAAAATTCGGCGATGCTGTCGTAAAACTGGGCTTTTTAAAAAAAGATGACATAAACTGGGCATTATCCAATCAGTTGAATATACCCTACATACCCGACCTCAAGGAAAAAGGTATTGTTGATCCTGCAAGTGTAGCCTTGTTACCCTATGATTTTGCAGAGAAGCATTGTGTAATCATCCTCGGACAGATGTCCGATGCCGTAAATATTGTGATAGCCGATCCGTTAAACAGCACCGTCATAGAGTACATAGAGCATAGTACCGGCAAACACGTAAATGTCTCGATAAGCGATGAAAAGGCCATACGGGACATGATAGAGGTGCTGTATAAAGACGGCGGTATGACCGCTGCAGAACATCCTGGAGAAGGCAATGTTGCACAAATAAAAACAGAGATCGATACGGTGATTCAAGAAATAGGTACCGGTTTCGATGCAGAGATATATAAGAATGCACTCTGTATTTCTTTCGATAAAAGAGCAAAGAAAAATGTCAGTATTCAGCTCAGTTATAAGAACGCAGAGATCGGAAAATATTTTATAGACATCGTGATAGACAATACCATAGGCGTAATATTCTCCAACAGGGACATAGATGAACATCATATAAATGCATTGTTGAAACTCAGCAAATTACAGGGGCTGATTGTCATGAAGATCACCGAAAAGCTGACCTTAGAGGCATTGGAATAATGTTATGCCAAAAATAGACGGCCTATTAAAATTACTCAAGGATAAGAAGGGTTCCGATCTTCACCTCGCCGTCGGTGCTCCTCCGACACTGCGTATCCACGGTGAACTGGAGAAAATGGAAGTCCGGGAACTCACACAGCCGGACATGGAGAGCCTTTTGTTTGAAATAATGGATGATGAAAAGAAAGAGCAGTTTTTGAAAAACAAAGAGTATGATTTTGCGTATGAGATAAAGGACGTTGCGAGGTTCAGGGTAAACGCCTTCTACCAAAGAAAAGGACTTGCAGCGGTCATGAGGCTCATCCCGACCACAATACCGAAACTCGAAGATCTCAATATGCCGGATGTCATGAAAAACTTTTGTTTTTATGAAAGGGGGCTTGTTCTCGTCACAGGGCCCACGGGCAGCGGCAAATCGACAACCCTGGCTTCTCTGATTGATTTCATCAACAGGAACTCTTCCGGCCATATCCTGACACTCGAAGATCCCATAGAATTTGTCCACCAGAATATCTCCTGTCTTATAAACCAGAGGCAGATTGGAGAGCACAGCCATACATTTGCATCCGCCCTGCGTTCTGCCTTGAGAGAGGACCCGGACGTTATCCTTGTCGGGGAAATGAGGGACCTTGAGACAATATCCCTTGCCATAACAGCAGCAGAAACAGGCCACCTCGTATTCGGTACCCTCCATACATCAAGTGCGGCAAAGACCGTAGACAGGATTATCGATGCCTTTCCAAGGGACCAGCAGGAACAAATAAGGACCATGCTCTCGGAATCGCTGAAGGCTGTTGTCGCTCAACAGCTTGTAAAAACAATAGACGGCAAAGGCAGGGTTGCGGCATTAGAGATCATGGTCGTAACGCCTGGAATCTCAAACCTTATAAGGGAAGCAAAGACCTTTCAAATACCCTCAATGATACAGATAGGTAAAAAAGACGGCATGCAGATTATGGATCAGTCGCTGCTGGATCTTTTAAAACTGAAAAAGATATCGGCAGGTGAAGCATATCTGCATGCCAACAATAAAGCTATGTTCGAACAATACATGCCGAAAGATACAAATATTTTCATGACACACGGCATAGAAACAGGTTCGCAGGACTTATCTCCTAAAAAAGATATGACCGATAAACTCAATAAAGATGCAAAGCGTGCCGACAAGATTGAAGAAGCAAACGTACACAAGGGCGGTACCAGCCCTTAAGACAACCGTTCAACAACACGCTTGTTAAGCCTGTCTTGCAAGTTCTCTCTCTGAAGGGGGCATTGCATCGTGCTTTTCAATAATGGATTTCAGCGTAATGATCGACAATGCCTTTTCTATCTCCTGCTTCAGGTTATACCAGAAATCTTTTGTAAAACAGCTCGCTGTAAGAGGACAAATCGCAATATTAACAAAACATTCGAGAGGCATAATCTCCTCTTCCACTGCATTCAATATGTCCATGAGTGTAATATCCGCCGCATCCTTCGCAGGCATATAGCCACCGCTCTTACCGCGCTCTGTTGCGATTAAGCCATAATTTTTAAGCTTCAGAAGCAATTGGGCAAGGTATGCTTCATCAATCATTTCCATTCTTGCTATATCTTTCAGGGATATCGGCACTCCTTTATAGTCCTTGTAAAGCCGTGCCATTGCCCTTACACCATATCTTGCCTTTGAAGATAATCTCACCCTTAACTCCTTTTTACTCCGTTATAATGCCATAATTATCAATAAGTTGCAACATCACAACGCCATTTGCATTTCCACGGCGTTTATTTTGCAGGTTCCTGATCTGCATTGGCCCACGGCGGGGTCCACGGCTCATCGAGGAGGTTTACGTCGACATCGCCAATCCCCTCGATACCTTTTATCCTGGATTCCGCACTCATCAGGATATAATCAACCAGAGGACAGCCCGGGACCGTCATAATCATATCTACCTTAACATTGTTTTTATCATCTATATCTATCTTTTTGACGAGTCCGAGGGTAACGACATCCATACCAACCTCAGGATCCATAACCGTCTTCAACACATCAAGCACAATGTCATTCGTTATCGCCATACAATCTCCTTTAATATACAAGTAAACAACTCATTATAATGTGTCAAGCATAAACATATTACTTGATCAATTATGAAAACCGTCACTAAATAAAACTATGTTGAATATAAATATGATATACAAAGTATGGTACCGGAATTTCATAGTCTGGACAAAATACATAAAACCGAGCCTTGTGGCAAATCTGGGTGAGCCGCTGTTGTACCTCCTTCTTATGGGGTATGGCATGGGCAAGCTCGTGCCTGAAATAAACGGTATAAAATATATAGACTTCCTCGCACCGGGTCTCATACTCTCTTCGGCAATGTATGCCGCAAGCTTTGAAGCCACTATCTCGAGCTATACAAGGATGATAACCCAGAAGACCTATGATGCAATTATGGTAACACCGGTCAACCTTTCGGAGATTGTCAGCGGAGAGATTCTCTGGAGTACTACAAAAGGCCTTATCAGCAGTGTTTTCTTTGTTGCAATAATGGCCATGTTCGGCCTGGTTCATTCCTGGCTCTTTATAGTGTCCATCGTGGCTGTTATCATGGACGGGCTGTTCTTTTCTGCCTTTTCCATGGTGTTTGTCGGATTCTCGCATTCTTATGAATTCTTCAATTACTTCTTCACGCTGATCCTTACCCCGTTCTTTTTATTTTCAGGCATTTTCTTCCCTTTAGATACACTGCCTGAATGGATAAGGCACATTGCATTCTACCTGCCTCTGACGCCCATGGTTGATCTGGCAAGGATGTCAAACAACGGCATTATGGATTATAATGCACTCATACTCACCATAATAATGGGCATGCTGAGCATACCCATGGGCATTGTTTCCTACAAACTGATCAAAAAACGGCTTATAAAGTAAACCCCGTCAGAAAATTTGTTGATTCAATAGTATCCTAATCTAAGAGCTTAGCAATGATATATTATCTGCATGAAATAACGAGAATTTTCTAACGGGGTAAACCCCGTTATTTATTATCCGGCATGTTCCCGGTAAGAGGCAGATATATATTGAATGTTGTTCCCTTGCCTAATTCGCTCGTAACATCTACATAGCCTCTGTGCTGTTTAATTATTCCATAGACAATCGAAAGTCCAAGCCCTGTTCCCTTACCAACCGGTTTTGTTGTAAAGAACGGCTCGAATATCCTTTCTATGACATCCTTACTGATACCAGAGCCTGTATCCGTAACCGTAAGGAGCGCAAACTTCCCAGGCTTCCCGTACCCATGTTCCCAAATGAATTGTTCGTCAATAGCCATTACCATTGTGTTTATTTTCAGAGAACCGCCATCGGGCATTGCATCGTTTGCATTTCCAGCAAGATTCATTAAAATCTGTTCTATCTGGCTTTTATTCGCTATTATGGTAAGTTGTCCGGACGTTAATCCTGTTTTTAATACCACGTGCTCTCCGAGCAGCGTTTTCAGCAGGCTTAAAAGGGTTATTATGGTCCCGTTAAGGTCCAAAGGCATTAAGCTGGTTTCATGTTTTCTCCCAAAGGTAAGCAAACTTTGTACTAAACCAGCTGCCTTTTCCGATGCATTGAGGATCTGCTCTACATCATACCTAAGCTGTTCATTATCTTTTAATTTGTTGGAAAGTATATTCCCATAACCTATTACGGCGGTAAGCATGTTGTTAAAATCATGGGCAACACCTGCTGCAAGCTGCCCGATTGCCTCCATCTTCTGTGCCTGGTATAATTGCGACTGGAGTTTCTTATTTTCAGTAAGATCGCGAGCAATCGTCGATATAAACTCGAGTTTACCCCCGGATGATTTATGTGCTATTACTACCTGGGAAACAGGTACTAACCGGCTATCCTCTCTTTTGAGAGTGGATTCCCCGCTCCAGGTACCGTGCTGGGCAGCATGGAGTATAGCCAGATCAAGTGTATGGATTGCTTCCTCGGATAAAAATAGCCTGATATCTATACCGGTGCTGGGTTCATGCTTAATTCCGAGAAGTTTCAGTCCGCCTTGATTTATATAGATCCCATGTAACTGTGCGTCAGCAATAACTACAAGATCTGTCGTTGATTCTATAATATCAGTAAGCTGTTCCTGTCTCTCTTTCACTTTTTCTTTCTCTAACTTTGTGCGCAGTGACATAATGCCGTATGATATATCGTTTGCAAGCTCCTCAAGCAGCTTATGTTCCTCAGTATCAAATGCATCTTGTTCAGATGCATAAACATTAAATACACCTATGACATCATTATCTATAATCAAAGGAAGTGATAGAATAGATTTATAACCTTGTTTAAGCGCAGTATCTTTCCATGGAGAAAAATAAGGATCAGTACTTATATCTCTTACAATAGAAGGCTTGCCTGTTCTGATTACCTTGCCTGATAGCGCTGCTTTTGGTTGTGCATCAGCCCATGTAAGATCGTTGAGCTGTTCTATATAATCCCCGGAAAATCCTGCATATGTAATAATTTTGATGCTTTTATGCTCATCATGCTGTGCAAATGCGAACAATGCCATACGATAACCGCCCGAGTCAACCATGATTTTGCAGATGTCATTGAGAAGGGTTAATTCTTCAGTTGCCCGTATAATAGCCTGATTACAATCGCTCAGAACCTTTAATGCACGGTTGACCTTACGCAACGTATCATCAAGATACAATCGCTTTAAAAAGAAGCTTAGCTGACTAACAATTGCTAAAAGCAGGTTTATAAGCCCTTCATCTTTCTCAGATTCCAACATGAAAAATACTATCACAGACACCATGTTATCATCTATCATAACTGGGATTCCAAGTGCCGACTTAAGATTAAATCTATGAGCAAGGGACGCACGAATGAAGCTGCTGTCCGAAGAAATATCCCTAATCCACAAAGGCTGTCTGGTTTGCCAGACAAGCCCCGGGATGCCGGTGTTTAAAGTAAAGGTAATCTGCTTGCTTTGATCATAGAATTCCTTTAATTTTTCGTGTTCGCCGTAAAATACATCGGCAATATATAGGCCATTGTTATCATTTGAAGCCATCCATACCTCACCATAAGCCCATCCTGTTGCTTCGCACACCATGCGAAAACAGATATCAAGTGCCTCATTGAAATTTTTTGCATTTACTATCGATAAAGTTATGGCTTTTAGTAATTGAAGTTCTGCTTCTGACTTACTTAATTTTCTCTGCATACTATACCTCCATTCTTGAAGCGGTATAAGAATGTTGTAGAAACAATTAAAGATTTTTAACTCTCATTATCTCTCATACCAACAACTTTATTCTTTGAGACCTGTTCGGTATGACACATAAATACATTAAACTGCCATTGAAGAGTATACCTATATATTACTATGAGTTACTATCGTATAAGTAAAAAACTGTCAAGAGCATTAATTTTTCCATCATGATAATTTCAAACCAATAACTTGACAATCTTGTATAATTTCATAGAATGAAAGTATGTCTGAAACAACATATAAGATCCTTATAGTTGATGATGACCAATTGGTAGTAAAACTTATAACTGATACAACGAAATCAAATGGATATAATGTTGATAGTGCGTCGGATGGTACTGCTGCGTTTATAAAGATTAAAGAATTCAAACCGGATATAATCCTGCTCGATGTAATGCTGCCGAATATCACCGGATATGAAATTCTCAGGAAATTAAAGGCATCCCCTGCAACATGGCATATCACTGTTATTATGATCACGGCATTATCCGATAAGAATTCAAAGTACGAGGCGTTATACAATGGGGCAGATGACTTTCTGAACAAACCATTCGACATAAATGAGCTGCAGATAAGAATAAGAAATTCATTAAAGGTTAAAGCTTACAACGATCTTCTTAACAATTATAACGTTATACTTGAAAAAACGGTCCAAGAAAAAACCAAAGAACTTAAAGAAGCACTGGAGCATCTTCACAAGTTGAATGAAACCCTGAAAAACGCTTACATAGATACGGTATTCAGGCTAACAAGAGCAGCCGAGTATAAAGATGAGTTTACAGGACAACATCTGAAGCGAATCAGTGCATACTCCTTGATGCTGGGAGAATATATGGGCCTATCAAAATCAGACAGAGAAAATATTATCTATGCAAGTCCCATGCATGATATCGGCAAAATAGGTATTCCTGACCATATACTCCAAAAAAACAACGGCCTTACCAAAGAAGAGTTTGAAATAATAAAACAGCATACAACAATAGGCGGGGAACTTCTTAAAGATGCTGATTCCGATGTGCTGATAATGGCTCAGAAAATAGCACTTTCGCATCACGAAAGGTGGGATGGGAGCGGTTATCCTGAAGGATTGAAAGGTACACAGACTCCATTGATCGGCAGGATTGTCATGCTTGTCGATCAATATGATGCACTACGTAGTAAAAGACCTTATAAATCCCCATTTTTACACGAACAAACATACGATATTATAACAAAGGGTGATGGAAGGACTATGCCTGAACATTTCGATCCCGGCTTGCTCGAGGTATTCAAAAAATTATCTGACAGGTTTGATGGAATATAT
>DAHXOM010000217.1 GCA_027364825.1 bacterium
GTATATTATTTATCGATAAGGATTAATCTGCATCAGAGACTGAATCATAGAAAAATTATCTTTAAAAGGTGTTCGTATGACAAAAAATACGTGGGGAATAGGTATTGATCTCGGAGGCACAAAGATTGAGGTAGCGGGTGTAGACAGTACCGGTAGTATTTTAAAACGTATTCGCCGTGACACTGATATTGCCGGCGGGCCGGATTCAGTTGAGGCCGATATTATCACAGCGGTGCAGGAAATCATGAAATCTTCCGACAGCAGGCCCGGAGGCATTGGTGTAGGTATGGCAGGACAGATAGACCCTGCAACCGGCAGGGTTATTTTCGCACCCAACCTTGACTGGCACAATGTGCCGCTTCAGGATGTTCTGTCTCGAAAGCTTGTCTTGCCCGCTGTGGTTACCAATGATGTCCGCGCAGCCGCATGGGGGGAGTGGATGTACGGTGCAGGCAGGGGGTACAATGATATTGTATGCGTTTTTGTTGGCACGGGGATCGGCGGAGGTATAGTCAGCGGAGGAGAAATGCTGTCAGGGTGCAGCAACACCGCCGGAGAGATAGGGCACATGACGATCGACATCAACGGGCCCGCATGCCACTGTCCGAATCATGGATGTCTTGAATCACTTGCGGGAGGATGGGCAATAGCAAGGGATGCGCAGGATGCCGTTGCACGCGATCCTGTTGCAGGAGCAGCGATGATAAGACTTGCAGGCGGTGATGCAAAAAACATAACAGCTAAGATAGTGTCTGCAGCCGTACATCAGGGAGATGCACTTGCCTCAAAGATCTTTGACGGTGCAGCGGATGCGCTTGTCGCAGGCTCTGTAAGTCTGGTCAACGCGTTCAACCCCTGCATGCTGATACTCGGGGGCGGTGTCGTTGAGGGTATGCCGGAGCTGGTCGGCATCGTAGAGAGAGGGGTGCACGGCCGTGCACTTGGTGCAGCAAGCCTGAATCTCAAGGTTGTTCTGTCGGGACTGCACAATGATGCAGGAGTAATTGGTGCCGCGGCATACGCAATGCATTTATTATCGCGTAAAGGAGATAAGGGATGCGCATAGGAATCGCCACGGATCACGGAGGATTTTTACTGAAGGAAAAGCTTGTAAAAACGATGCAGGAATCCGGTAACGAGGTGGTTGATTTCGGCGCTTTTACGCTTGTTCCGGATGATGATTATCCTGATTTTGTAATACCGCTGGCGAGGGCGGTCGCACATCGCGATGTTGAGAGGGGGTTGGCAATCTGCGGCAGCGGTGTCGGTGCGTGCGTAGCAGCCAACAAGGTAAAGGGCGTGCGCGCCGGACTGATCCACGATATCTATTCGGCACACCAGGGAGTCGAGGACGACGACATGAACATGATATGCCTTGGCGGCAGAGTTACAGACTACAATCTTGCATTGGATATTGTACAAACATTTCTATCGGCAAACTTCAGAGGCGAAGAGCGCTTCCGTCGCAGGCTTGCCAAGGTGGAAGAGCTGGAGAAGGGAAGGTAAGACAAGGAGTTTTTATATGAGCGGAAAAAATTATGAAATAGGTATAGTCGGGCTCGGCGTTATGGGCAGGAACCTTGCCATGAACATTGCCGACCATGGGTTTTCTGTCGCAGGCTTTGATACAGACCCTGCAAAGGCAGGGGCGTTTGAACAAGAAGGGAATGGCAGGACAAAGGGTACTGCTTCAGCAAGTGAGTTTGCATCACTGTTACGCAGGCCTCAGGCTTTCATAATGCTTGTTCCTGCAGGTAAGGCCGTTGATACGGCGATAAACGGACTGCTGCCGCATCTTGAGCAAGGATCGATTATCATAGACGGGGGTAACTCGTACTACAGGGATACGGACAGCCGCATGAAAGCACTGGCTGCGAAGGGAATGCATTTCATCGGCATGGGGGTCTCCGGCGGCGAAGAGGGCGCAAGACGAGGGCCGAGCATGATGCCTGGGGGGGATGCAGGAGCTTACGAACGGGTAAGGCCGATCCTGGAAGCCGCGGCAGCTAAGGTCGGTACCGAGCCGTGCATAACATATCTCGGACCGGCATCATCAGGTCACTATGTGAAGATGGTGCATAACGGCATAGAGTACGGGCTTATGGAGCTTATCGCGGAGACGTATGACCTTATGAAGAGGTATATGGGTATGAATAACGATGATCTGCATACTGTCTATGATGCGTGGAGTCATGGACAGGCGGGTTCTTTTCTTATAGAGATTACCTCCGATATCTTTCTGAAGAACGATGAGAAGACCGGCAGCAGGCTTATAGATATGATCCTTGACCGGGCGGCGCAGAACGGAACGGGCAAGTGGACTTCTCAGGACGCCATGGACCTCCAGGTACCTGTGCCCACGATCGATGCCGCGGTAATGATGCGCGCAGTTTCCGGCAATAAGGAGGAGAGGGAGGAAGCAGCAGGTATATTAAAAGGCGCTGATACGTTATTTGAAGGTGAAAGGTCTCCTTTCCTGAAGCAGATCGATAACGCTCTGTATTTCTCTATGATTGCCGCCTACGCCCAGGGTTTCTCCCTGATCAGGGCGGCATCCGCTGCATACGGTTACGGCATAAGTCTTAAAGAGGTTGCACGAATATGGCGCGGAGGATGCATTATAAGGGCGCGGCTTCTGGATGAGATTGCGAAGGTGTACGGCAAAGAACCGGGGCTTAATAACCTCATGCTGGATCCGCACATGGCTTCCCTCCTGACGGACACGGAGCATGACCTTCGTCATGTTATCAGCAGGGCAGTAGAAAGCGGCATACCCGTGCCCGGACTCATGTCGTCATTGGCATACTTTGATGCCGGGCGCAGCAGGCATCTCCCGGCAAATCTGATCCAGGCACAGCGTGATTACTTTGGAGCCCACACGTACGAAAGAACGGACGGGAATGGTACATTTCATACGGTCTGGAAAAAACCTTAAGGAGATAGAGATGGAGAATGCAAAACTAACAAGACCTGTTATCCTGGTTATATTCGGTGCGGGCGGTGACCTGACATGGCGTAAGCTCATACCGTCGCTTTACAACCTTTTTTGTGATGGTTTGCTTCCACAGCCCTTTATGGTCATGGGGCTTGACATAAAAGGCTGGAAAGACCGGGAATTCCGTCAGCACCTGCGCGAAGGCATAAACAAGTTTTCCCGCAACGGAACCGGCAAAAAAGGCAGATGGAAGGAGTTCTCATCCCTGTTGATCTACCGGAAGGCGGATTTTACCGCCGACAGTACTTACAAAAGCCTTTCAAGCGTGCTTTCCTCGCTGGAAAAAGCATGGAACGACAAAGCCGACAGGATCTTCTATCTTGCCGTATCACCTGCATTCATAGAAACGATCACCAGACATCTGGGTAAATCAGGGATCGCAAAAGACACGCAACGGGCAAGGATTGTGCTGGAAAAGCCTTTTGGAAGCGACCTGAAGAGCGCCATGACGCTGAACCAGCTTCTGGGAAGACGTTTCAAGGAAAATCAGATATACAGGATAGACCACTACCTCGGGAAAGAGACCGTACAGAATATTCTTGCATTCCGTTTTGCAAATGCCCTTTTCGAGCCGGTCTGGAACCGCAACTACATCGATAACGTTCAGATCACGGTGGCAGAAAGTGTAGGGGTTGAGCACCGCGGCGGGTATTACGAGAATGCCGGTGCACTGAGGGACATGATACAGAACCACCTGCTGCAGGTACTGTGTCTGGTAGCAATGGAACCCCCGGTATCTTTCGAAGCTGATGAGATCCGCAATAGAAAAGTGGACGTGCTGCGCGCAATACGTTCCATACCCCCTGACCGGGTGAACGAGTTTGCCGTGAGGGGGCAGTACGGACAAGGGTGGCTCAAGGGCAAGCATATACCCGGCTACAGGGAAGAACCCGGAGTTTCACCCGATTCGCTGACAGAAACGTATGCAGCGGTAAAGCTGTTTGTGGACAACTGGCGCTGGCAGGATGTGCCGTTTTACCTGAGAACAGGAAAATGCCTGCCGAAGAAATTTTCAGAGGTCTCGATCC
>DAHXOM010000219.1 GCA_027364825.1 bacterium
TTGTATTGGTCACTACCGAAGCATCGTTGTATTCCAAAGAATTTACAGAGGACGCAATTTGCTGATACGGACCCAATGATGAAGTACCTCTGTATACATTATATCCGGATACATTGGACTCTGTACTTGCCTGCCATTGAAGTGTTATATAGTTGTTCCCTCCAGTTGCATTAAGGCTTGCAGGTGCGCCCGAGGATGCATTTACCACTATGGTATCGCATCCGCCGTCATAGCCGGACGATATGGTGGCGCACACGGATACCGTATATCCCTGTCCGTCAAATAATCTGAAACTCGATGTTGTAAATGAACCGTCACTCGATATGTATGTGGCTACGCCATTCGGTATATTACCACCTATGGTTATACCTGTTACCGTAGTAAGGGCACTTCCTGAAAAACTTAAGACAGCCTTTGCATTCGTATAGTTTAATTCTGAAGGGCTCGATGCAGATATGCTTATGCCGGAAGTCGTGAATGTCCATACATAATCATGGGGTCCAATATAGTCTGTCACGGTCAGAGGATTACCATCGACATCCTGAGTGTAGGGCATATAATCAATAAGGGCATTGTCTGTATTCGATACAATTGTTATTGTGTACGTCGTTCCTATATTAAAACCATTTGCTATGCTGGCAGTAAGATTTTGATTGTCCGGAGAAGAGAGCGACAGATTGTTCATATCTGGTGTTGATGATCCCAAAAGATTTCCTAATGGTTTGCTGAATTGGAGAATTAAAGTACCGTGCGGATTAAAAAGCGAGGAACCGTTCTGAGGGAACGTATATGTTATATAAGGATTTTGAGTGTCTGTGTTTGGGTTTACAACCTTGAATATCACACTGTAGGTACTACCATCCATTGCTTGATCACTATGTCTACGCACCCCCGATGTATTGAAAGCTATTTTGTACGTACCTGTCGGTATCGTACATGGTGCGTAGATTTTTAAAGCAGGTGCTGCTGAATCATCGTCGGTCAACGTATTGGGATCCCATGCTGCAGTAAATGAAATGGCCGCATTGTCGCTGTTTGTAAAAGTGATGAGCGCATTGGGGTTCATCTGCGGTAATCCGAGATTGGTGGTCGTAACTGATACCCAGTTACCATCGATTTGACCTTGAATATCTATCGGATCGCTGAAATAGAGTTCTGCCACATAACCTCTTACATCCAATTCCTGCTGGTTCAGGATTAAACCAGTACCCGAAAGTCCACCGGATGAAGGCGGATCACTGTAACAGATTGCCTGCCATCCTGATCCGTTACATCCGACAATGAATATTATAAATAATATAATACCAATTAATTTTATTTTTATAAGTTTCATATTGTTACCTATTAAGGTTAAAAACGGGTTTTGTGATAGCAGCCCGATACTTCGAATAGTCGGACCTTCTTAAGCTATTGTAATAATTTGTCTGTTGCGGTGTTGGCGAAGGTATCGAATTTAAGGCAATTCTTGCGGCGGCCTGAACACGGGGATTGGTATCATTGAACATTATTTTTACAGCGTTATATGAATCGGGAGACTTCAATAAGCCCAATGCCAATACACAGTGGAGCCTTATAGTATAATTGGGATCCTGTAAATTATTGATTAAAGTATTTGTTGCAGACTGATCACCTATCATACCAAGAGCATCAGCAGCACTGGATCTATCTTCTATATTAAAATCCACCCATGGCCGATTGTCCGCTGATAAACCATTCTGGTTGTCATCATTTCCCTTTTTATCATTCAAAACCCACTCAAGTGGCATCACAGCTGCTTTTGCCTTTAACTGACCGAGAGATAATGCAGCATAACGTGTTAGATATCCCCGTCTCTCAAACAGAGCATTAATAAGAGAGGGAATCGCTTTTTTATAGTTCAATTTGCCCAATGCCTCTGCAGCTCGCGCCTTGACGTATGAAGACTCATCCGTTTTTAGTGCATTGGTGAGGACTGGACCGACACTCTGAGCGCCGATATCACCAAGGGCCTCTGCCGCAATCCCTCTCGTGTAAGTATCCGGGCTGTTCAGCATCGAAATAAGTTGATTATATGTGTAGGCGTATGCCTTAGATGTACAAAATAATACCAGTAATGAGATAAAAGCCCTATAATATAT